>CAMLMF010000007.1 GCA_946480995.1 uncultured Bdellovibrio sp.
GTTCGCCATCCCCTGCTGCAACTTTCCGGCAAACCGGTTGTTTCAAATACCGTGTTACTTGAAGGCCAAAAAAGTATTTTACTTTTAAGTGGACCGAATGCCGGTGGTAAAACCGTTTTGCTTAAATCCATCGGTCTTGCCGCGCAAATGGCTCGCTGTGGATTGCCTGTGTGCGCCAGTGAGACTTCAAAAATTCCGTTTTTCAAAGATGTTCTGATCGGCATCGGTGACGCGCAAAGTGTCGATGAAGAATTAAGTACCTTTGCGGCACATTTAAAAATTCTAGGGAAAGCCGCCAGCCTAAAAGGTCGCAGCAATTTAATTTTGATCGACGAAATTTGTGGTTCCACAGATCCAGAAGAAGGCAGCGCTTTAGCCCGCAGCTTTATTGAAGCTTTTTCTGGCAACGACGTCTTTGCCGTGGTGACTTCGCATTTAGGACCTTTAAAGTCCGGTTGGGATGACAGCAGTCGCGTACTGAACGGAAGTTTGGAATACGACTCTAAAACAGGTCGCCCGACATATCAGTTTATCGCCGGCATCCCAGGGGATTCCTTGGCGATTCAAACAGCCAAACGTGTTGGCGTCGCTCAATCCATCGTGCAACGCGCTTTGGATGTCTTGGCACCAGCAACGCGTGCACGCCTTGAGGGCTTAGAACAAATTGAAAAACTAAAAGCGGATATTTCGTTGCTGCAAGATCACTTGCGCAAAGAAACCCATAAAGCGCTTGAGATGAAAAAGAAATACGAAGGCATGCTTGAGCAATTCAACAAAGACAAAGACGAGTGGCTGCAGCGCACTTTGAAAAAAGCTGAGCGCAAAGTCGAAGAGGCCATTGCTCAAGCCAAGGTAACTGAAACCTTTAAACGCCATTCAGCTTTGCAAGATATTAAATATAAGCTGCCAGAAATTGTGAAAGCAAAACCGATCGTGCAAGCAGGACAACCTGAAAATGCCGAAGAGTTTGGCAAAAAGTTTCCACCAGGCTCTAAGGTCTTCGTGTCGTCTTTAAATCAAGACGGCATCATTCAAAGCACGCCCAATTCCAAAGGGGATGTGATGATTCTGTCCGGCTCTGTGCGTTTGCAAATGCATTGGCAAGATTTACGTCCGCCAGGCAAACCACAAAATCCAACCTCGCAGTTGGTACGCCAAGGGTCTTCATTTAGTGTCGCGTTAGCAGACGATGATCGCACCCTCGATTTGCGGGGTCGTACGGTCGAAGACGCGTTGTCAGAACTAGAAGTCGCTTTGGATAAAGCTTCCCATGCTCGCGAAGATCGTATGAAGATCATCCACGGTCATGGCACTGAGGCTTTGAAGAAAGCTGTGCGCACTTATCTTTCGCGCTCGATCTATGTCAAAAAATGGAAAGCGGGATCACCGGAAGGTGGCGGCGATGGCATCACGTGGGTTGAACTCGGAGAAGCTTAAAGGAGTCTTAAGTGCAGCTCATGGATTATAATATCGCAAGCTGGGTGCTTTCTAAAACACTCAGCCTGTCTTACTTCGTGGCCTTCTTGTCTTTACTTCCGCAAGTCTTGGGTTTGTTCGGCTATCAAGGACTGCTTTCGATCGATCATCTTTTAAATATTCTTGATAAAGAAATGAAGTCGGAACGCTTTTACCATATGCCCTCCCTGTGTTGGTGTGCGTCTTCGGATATGTCCATCAAGGCGGTGTGCTTTGTTGGCATGACGGCGGCTTCGTTGGCTTTTATGGGATTTAGCCAAAGCTTTATGTTGGCGATTTGTTTTGTGTGCTATTTGTCTTTCGTCAGCACAGGTCAGATCTTTTTAAATTATCAGTGGGACAATTTACTTTTAGAGTTTGGTTTCTTGGGCTTATTCTTTGCCCCGTGGACTTGGGAATGGATTCCTTTTGGCGCGCACATCCTGCATCCCGTGGTTTACTTTTTAGTTTTATTTTTACTATTTAAATTAATGTTTCTTTCAGGCGCGGCTAAGCTCGCTAATAAAGACACCTGCTGGAAAGATATGACCGCTCTGTCGTATCACTATTGGACTCAGCCCCTGCCAACGCCGCTGGCATATTTTGCAAGCAAGTTGCCTCTGCGCTTTCATCGCTTCAGCGCCCTGATGATGTTTTTTATTGAGCTGTGTGTGCCCTTTTTTATTTTTGTCCCAGGGAAGCTGCAAACTTTGGCGGTGATTTTATTGGTCACTTTGCAAGTTTTAATTATGCTGACGGGGAACTATGCCTTCTTTAATTTTTTAACATTAGGTCTGTGCTTAGCCGTTTTACCTGATTCGACCTGGGGCTTTAAGATCAATTGGTTGCAGCCATCGACATTGCCTGACTCCCTCGCAATCACGTTGGCCGTCTTTTTAGTGCCTCCCGCTTTATTTTGGCTTTACAAGACGGTGTTTGAAAAAAGCAAAGCCTTGGATTTTATGATGCCCTCTTTGCGCTTCTTTTATCCGTTCCGTATTTCAAATCCCTATGGACTTTTTGCGATCATGACACGCAGTCGTCCTGAATTGGTTTTAGAAGGCAGCAATGACGGAGTCACTTGGCAAGAATACGAATTCACCCACAAGGTGACTTCTTTGTCGCGTCGTCCGCCGGTGGTGGCCCCGCATCAGCCGCGCTTAGATTGGCAGATGTGGTTTGCGGCCCTTGAAACATTTAACGACAACTTGTGGTTGCAAAATCTTATTGCCCGTATCTTTCAAGAGTCGCCAGATGTTTTAATGTTATTCGCGAAAGATCCCTTTAATGGCAAAGCGCCTAAGTCATTACGAATCATGAAGTATCATTATTCGTTTTCAGACTGGAATGACATTGGCAGCAAAGGCCTGTGGTGGAAACGTGAATTAGCCGGGCCCTACAGTCCCATCTTCCATCGCGAATCGAGTGAAGATGAAAGTGCTCCCATTGTCTAGACCTAGTGCCTGTCGATAGTGTTGCCGCTTTTTTACGCTTTCGTGCGCGCGATAGCGAGCGAAGCTAGACTTTAAACCTGAAGATAGACCAAGAAATTTCTCTGATCTGCAAAAATGATCTGAAAATCTTCGCTTTTATTCGCAAAAGACTGCATTTCGTATTTTATATTTTCAAATTTTTCGCAAAGACTTTCGACACTTTCAAAAAATGAACACTCCACAGAACATTTTATTTTTTCTCACTCTAAGAATACAAATAAGAATTCACCACTTAGCCTTGCTAGACCACATCCGTTTCAGTTTAAAACCTTGGCACCACTCTTGCCTATACATGTGTGAGCGGAGGAATTTTTTGTGGGCAAGGTCATGCAGTGCGTATTATGTATCTCATTATTATCGTTAACAGCGTGTAGCGATAAACTATTATTTAGCAGCATGAATCCCGATGCACAGGGTGTCGTGGATATTCCTACTCCTCCACCAATCATTCCTGATCCTGTAACACCAACTCCAGAACCTCCTGTGGTTCCACCACCAGCTCCTGCGCCAGTAAGTAAACTGTCTGACGGCGCTTGTGCGGGTGACTCTTCAACGAATGTATTGTCGTGCTTAAAATGTAATGTCCCATTAAATCCACCAGCCCCACCGCAACTTTCGCAAAAAGGTTCAGCTCTTTTAGAAGGTATGGCGATGTCTTGTGGCGTATTAAACAGCTCAGATCCAGCAGGCTATGTTCCACCAACACGTGCGCAATTGCTTGAGCGCATGAACAGATTATC
Source organism: uncultured Bdellovibrio sp. (assembly GCA_946480995.1). The sequence continues at coordinate 3,689 of CAMLMF010000007.1, forward strand.
ACCTACTTTGTATCCAGACACCGCAATGACTTCACAACAAGCCAGCGTCATCGCAGGCTTAATCAATCCAAATGATGCTTCTATGCGCAACCGTCTGTTCAGTGGTCTGTGGTATCAACCACCATATTCAGATGCTTTTGAAACTTATTTCGGCATTAGAAGCATCGAGGCTCGTTATTTCTTGTGTTATGGTTCTTCAGCGACGTTTGGCTTAAACACCAATACGTACATGCATTCAAAGGCTTATTTGGATTGTACATATAATGGTAACGGCTGCTCTGAAAGTTCATCTTACGTGGCTGCCAATGGATACCGCGGCCAATTGCAAAATGCTTTGCGCGAATCGATTTCAAATCCTTATGTGGCGCCACCACCAACGCCATCGAAAGTTTGTACTTGGAAAAAATACGAAGGAAATGATCCTGTCGTTGCCCGCGCAAAAATCAACGAGTGGACAGCCGCTGGTTATAAAGTAGGTCTGTCTATCATTGAAGGCTCAGGAGCAGGTTACTGCGGAGTGAGCTTGCCAGACAGCTTGGTTGAAAAGACCGTGCATGTTGGAGCTTATATCTGTCAGTAATTTCTTAATTTAAATTTATTCTTTTAAAGCCCGAGCATCTGCTGGGGCTTTTTGTTTTTTTTGCGCCACTCACCACCCCACCGTCAAGCGCACTTGGATCATGCTAGCAAGTTCGACGCTTCACTTTAAGATCGTCTCAGAGAGAGAAAAAAACGACCTGCAAGCCTTTGAAAGCACTCACCTATTTACGCCGTTTCAGAGTGAACTATGGCATCGCTTTTGCTTTATAGTCTGGCATCAGGGGGCTTTATGAAAGCGCAAAATATCTTCTCAACACTTTTAGTACTTGGCTCTGTAGCTTTGCTCACGGCTTGTAACGCAAGTAATGTGCAAGGATCACTAGATAGCTCAAGCCAAGTTGATTTGTCGTCAAATAAAGCCATCTCTTATTGCAATCAGGCGTCTAACAGCGACATCACAGCCAATTTAAAAGTCTATGTCGACAGCAACAATGTCGTAAAATCGAACTATATGTATGTTCGACTTTCAGCTTTGCCTGCAAACTTTGAAAGTGGTGGGTCTTATATTTCGATGTGGAGATGGCTTGCCACTTCATCAGGACAAACATACTTAGACAATACGGTTTTAACCGCAGCCTTGGTCAATAAATCCGGCACTTTGTTAACAGATTGGAAAAGCTCTTTACGTTGGAGCGAGTTGCAAGCCCTGGCATCGAGCTTAGGCTATACTGACGCAAAAACTTTCTTTAACAACGTCAATATCCTGGTGGATTTAAGAGACGCTGAAGGCGTTTACGATGTTCTTAAGTTCTCTGTGTACGATGCAACGACAAACAAAGCGACCAGCCAAGCGGATGCACTTTTACCGATGTTCTATGCAAATCCAGCCCAGTACGCTGTTGAAGCCGACGGACAAGCGCGTGCGAGTGTCTTAAAGAACTTGCATCCGTTTAAAAATCTAAGCTTAACCTCAGAAGACGCTTACAAATCAACGGCGACAAGCTTGTGCTTTAATAACTAAAAAATTTTAGTGGGCCGATTCTTGACTTACTTCTTCTGCCTGCAAGTTTTCACCCTGACGATAACGATCCACTAAAGTGCGATCCGTGGTCGGAAATGAAAACAAAAGCGAGTGCACGTTCGAATCACTGTCTTCTTGAGTGACTGCGATATAAGCCAAATCTTTCGCCGTTTCATGATCCGGAAATTCTTTAATAAAACTTACTAAAATATTTCCATCTAAATCATTTTTGCGCCAGATTTCGTCGGCATTTTCGATCGTGTCTTCACGCAGTTCTGCGAACTCTTGAAATTTTTCTTGTGCGATATCTTTTTCGCCACGCACTTTTAGCATGGCCAAGTAAAGACCCATCGCTAAAGGATCGCCTTCCCCCAAGGCATCGCCATCGATTGCTGCGACAGAAACTTCTTCATAAGTTTTGTCATAAACCAATTCACCACGCTGATAGTTTTGCCATACGCGGCTGTCTTTGGTTGGGAAGTGGATAAATACAAACGTCGGATATTCGTCTTCTGAAGACACATAGGCTACAGCCACATAGGTGAAACTGTCAGGACCTTCTTCAAAAGCTTTAATGAAATGGTAAATGGCATAGTCGCCAATGGTTTTATCATCCATCCACACTTCATCGGGTTCGTCTAAAGTGGCCTCAAGAAAATGCTCGCGACTGATTTGTTCTTCATCGCTGAAGTCCTCAGGGGCACGCAGAGCTTGATATTCTCCTTCAAGCTTATCAATGGCTTCGGCAAAGTACCCAAACAGTTCCTTTTCTGTTTCGAATATAAGGCCGGCCGATTCGTCGACAACGATATATTCCTTTTCAGAAGAAGCACTGGTTTTTTTTGTTTTTGCACGGGACTTTGTTTTCGCCATATTTATCGCAACCTCGCAGTCTTTTATTATCGAGACATTCTCGACTCACAACAACTAGAAAAACACAGCCACACGACAAGGCTCGTCATTGACTCATTTTTGGCCTTGCAACAAATCCATTTATTACTCACCATTTGATTAAAGCAGTCGCAACAGGAGGCGCTCTCTTGGTCGATATCGAAGAGACGAGTTTGGAAAAAATGGAAGCGTTGCTGTCCCATTCCGCAATGGGCGTGCATGTTCTTTTTGACAATAAATCCATCGCTGACGTCCTGAAAGAGGTCTCAGACGACAAGGACTTCTATAGTTTTGACAAAATGAAGAAGGTCCAAGACGTCATGACGGCTTTGATCGCAAAACGGACTTACTTTGAAAAGATGGCTTACCTGCAAGCTTTAGAGCCTGAGTCCTACCAAATGCTTGTTCGCGCTTACTTCCACATCGTGGAAAACACCGTGCGCGCCAATAACGAGCATAAGCACTAGTCCAGTCAAACTCCCATTGCGAGGCGCGTTGCAATTAAGCGTTTCGCAAAATAAGCCGATAAATTGTCCATGCAACGATGGTTCGCTTGGATCAGTTTTTTTATTCTATGCACTCCCGCACTGAGCTTCGCTGAGTATCGCGTTTTCGTTTTAAAAATCTCGAAAAGAGCTGCCGACCCCAAAGTTCCATCACAGGACTTTCGCCTGGTTGAAAGCACTCTGGATCCCGAACAGTATCGTTACTTTTATCCGGTTGCCATGGACGAAGACATCACCTACATCGAGACGTGGCGCTGCTATGGGCGCACTGACGGCTTTAAGCCTCATTGTCCCAACCCTAAAGCCCAGATTCCCGCGCCAGAGGCCGCAGCCCCTTAGTCAGTCCGTCTTATTCTGATACACTGGGATCATGTCGTCGATTGACAATTCTACGCGCAAAAATCAACAAGCCGACCTGAACGACGTTCAGGTTGAGTACAATCGCAAAAAGAAGGACGTCGTTCGCAAGAACGAGCAGGATCTTTCTGAGTTGAAAGATTATTACGCCGACAAAAAAGAAAATTTAAGCGAAACCAACGAAGCTGCCATCAATCACATCCGCACTCGCCAACAAAAGTTAGCCGAGGAAGCTGCGGAAGAACGCCAACGCCTTTCTGAAAATTACAATGCCCGCACCCAGTCTTTACAAAAAGGCTATGACGAAAAATTAGTTTCCATGCGTGAAAAACGCCAAATGCAAGTGGGTGCTGCCCAAGAAGATGCCCGCAAGAAAATCCAAGAGATCGAAGGCAATACGCAAAGTCGTATTCAATACGTGCGCAGCAAAAGTGCCGAAGAAATGCAGCAGGCCAAAGAGAAATACAACAAAGACATGGCGCAAATTAACGAATTCAGCGCCGAACGCTTAAAGCGTCAGCGTGAACAAAACGACATGAGCTTGGGCAACGAAGTAGAGCGCGGCCGCACAGCGAGCGAAAGACTGCGTGCACGCAATGAGGCCGAATACGCCAACTTGCGCGAACAAGGCGAAACCACGGTTGAACAAGAAAAAGAGTTACAGAACAAAAAGTTAGAACGCTTAACCACGAATTCAGAAAAACGCTACGAACAGCAGAAAAATCAGTGGACGGCTAAAGAGGAACATCTCAATTCTCAGTATGCTGCTCGTGTTCAGCACAATAAAAAAGCCAACGAAGAAACTTTGCAGACACAAAATGAACGCTTTAAAAGTTTGTACGGAAAAAATGCGGCCGCCCAACGCGAATCCATTGACGTACAAAAACAGCACTATGAACGCGAACTAGCAGAAACGCGCAAAGAGTTCATCAAAGACTCTGCCCGTTACGCTGACAAAGCTTCGGATCCTTTCTATAAGGTCGAAGACCGCGGCAGTTATTTGCGCGAAAATCCAGACTTCTATATTTTGCGAGCCTTCGTACCGGAACACGAAAAAGACATCGTGAAAGTGAATATCCAAAACGACAAGGCAACGATTTCAGGACAACGTGCGCACAAAGATAAGATTGAAGAAGACGGCAAAGTCGTAAGCAGTTCGAACTATCAAACTTTCAGAGAAGAATTTAACTTTGAAAAACCGGTGATTACCGAAGGTATGACTCGCGAACGCCAAGGCGACTGGGTCGTCTTTCGCATTCCAAAAGGTCTTTCGACCCGCTTGAACAAAAAAGTATAAATTAAGCTTTTAAAAGATAGCGCACTTCGCGCATCAAGAATGACAAACGACCTTGCAGATCATTAAGCATTTCAATATTTGCATGCAATTGCATCAACGCATCCGACTGCACCACGGGTTTATCTGAAAGCTCGTGGTATGAGGTCTGCGTAACGACAGAGTTCGCACCCACAGAGGCCGCATAAGAATCCGACTTAGAATCTACTTGCTCAGTATTTTTTGTGTCGATAATTCTCATAATTTCTCCTCTATCTGCCGCCCGAGCAGAACTAAAAGTCTAGTGACCTTATTGCAATTACAACAACTTAAATAAACTTACATGGACATTTTACACTGCCCGGCACACCTAGTATTCGCACTTTAAAGCGGCCTCATCCGTCGCCACTAACTTTACGCGGTCGTCGCCGCTGGATAAATACGTCGCCATAACAGAGCCCGCATTGTCTTTATGCTTCAAACCTAAAACGTGACCCAATTCATGCAGAACCAAGGCTTCAATATTTACAGGTGAAGAATCAGCCCGTGCCGCTTTGGCAGCCTTCGTCAGCTTTTGCCCATTCCAATAGTAACCAAAGTCCGCTGCATTCAAACGCATGTCGGCCTCTTTGATGAGGTCACCGATCCAATACACACTGGTGCGACCTTGCTCAGAACCTTTGTTTTCTTCCCATGTATTCAGCAAATAAATAACGTTTTGACCATCTTGATGTGGATTCGCGGGACCCGTTTTACGAGGGGTCGCGACAATATTGATTAATTTTCGACCGGCGGTGTGTTCCCAAGTTTCTGCGGCAGTCATAATTGCCGGAACCATAGAGTCAGGAATACTTTCGTGAAGGTACATTGTAACGGGAGAGCTACTTTGCCACGAGATGCGCTCTCCATAGACGTTTTGCACGAACCCGCAGTCTTCCTGGGATTTCGGCGCACACGCCTGTATCGTTAACATTAGAATAAGGAACCCACAGGCTCCCAGTAACTTCACCATGAAGCGACCTCCACTCTATGGTTACTAATACAAAGATGGGACCACGTACGATAGGGCTTCCATACTTCTTCAACTATCTGGAATAACTAGGATTTAGTGAGTGTTTTGGGAGCAGCTTAAAAAACGGCATTCGTTAGGTTTTCGCTGTCTCGATAACAGACAGAGCCGTAAAAATCGCCTAACCCCTTAAGATAATTCAACTTCATCTGTGTCAAAGATCACGACACCCCCTCGCCGCAAAGTGCGGTGCAAAAAGGCTCTGTTTTCCCTGGCCCGGCACTTGCTTTAGTCCATAAGCAAGTCTCATTTTGAGACTGACATCGGCTCCCACCCCGCTCGGGGAAATCTTGTGAGCCCCATTGCCCACCCCACAGCCCATCACTCTGGTAAGGAGCCAAAAAAGCTCCCCCTGCCAGCTCGCGCGTGCTACCGTTATTGCACAACATGAAAGGCATCCAGATGACAAAACTGACAGTAATCCCTGGTGACGGCATCGGCCCTGAAATCATGGCGCAAGTGATTCGCGTTTTAAAACATGTCAAAGCTCCCTTTGAATATGAAGAGCATCAAGCCGGAGAAATGGCCTTACACACCTTGGGCGATCTTTTACCGCAAGCCACTGTGGATTCGATCAACAAAACTAAATTAGCTATCAAAGGTCCCACGACAACTCCGATCGGTGGAGGTCATAAATCCATCAACGTAACCATGCGCCAGAAGTTTGATCTTTACGCCAACGTGCGCCCCGTGCGCTCGCTGCCAGGTGTACAATGCGTGTGTTCGGATGTGGATCTTACAATCGTTCGTGAAAATACGGAGGACCTGTATGCCGGCATCGAACGCATGGTTGATGAAAATACTGCCGAGAGTATCAAACGCATCACCCGCAAGGGATCCGAGCGCATTGCTCGTTACGCTTACGACTTAGCCCAGAAAACGGGAAAGCCGCGCATGGCGATTGTGCACAAAGCGAACATCATGAAAATGACTGATGGTTTGTTTTTAAAAGTCGCACAAGAAATCGGCTGGCAATATCCCAACATCACCACCAAAGATGTGATCGTCGACAATGCCTGCATGCAATTAGTAACAAAGCCGCAACAATTTGACGTGATCGTGACTGAAAATTTATATGGCGATATTTTAAGTGATCTGTGTGCAGGCCTGGTCGGCGGCTTAGGTGTGGTGCCTGGAGCCAACATCGGCGAAAAGGCTGCGATCTTTGAAGCCGTGCATGGCTCAGCTCCTGACATCGCTGGACAAAATAAAGCCAACCCCACAGCCCTATTACAATCGGCTGTTATGATGCTGCAACATATTGGTGAAAACGACAAAGCTGATGCCATTATGAAAGCATTGATCGCGGCGTTGTCCGATGTCGGCGCACGTACAGGGGACCTTGGCGGCAAAGGCACAACTACTTCTTTCACAGACGCGATCTTGCAAAAATTAGGATAGTTTTTTGTGACAAAGAGTTTAGTTATCTCGCCAATTCAAACAGGCATCTTTCATCCTGGCGATGATCTGGTGGAGTTTATTGTTAAACATCTAGATCGCGAAGCCTTAAAAGAAAAAACTATTTTAGCCATCACTTCAAAAATCGTCAGCCTTGCCGAGGGTTGCTTAGTTCCCGTGGCTAGTATCGACAAAAAAGCTTTGGTTGAAAAACAAGCCGATCATTACTTAGGGGAAATCGGCTATGGCGTAAGCCTTACGATCACCCACGGCTTATTGGTCGCAGCTGCGGGCATTGACGAATCTAATTCTGAAAATGGCGACTATATCGTCTATCCCAAAGATCCCTATGCTTCGGCCGAAAAGTTGCGGCAAGCTTTGCGTGAACGCTTAGGCATTAAAGAGCTTGGAATTATCCTGACAGATTCGCGGACTGGACCTTTGCGTTTGGGTGTCGTGGGAGTTTCTTTGTCCTATGCCGGATTTCATCCCTTGCGCAATATGATCGGACAAAAGGACATCTTCGGTCGCCCTTTAAAAACGACAAAAATCAACCTGACCGACAGCTTGGCTGCCGCGGCTGTATTGATGATGGGTGAAGCCAGTGAAAAGTGTCCCTTGGCGCTAATTGAAAATGCCCCAGTAGAATTTTGCGACCGTCCAGCCAGAGAAGACTTTGAAGTGTCCCCGGCGGACGATATGTACCTGCCCCTGTATAAGCATCTGATGAAATAAACTTTAGTCCATGCCCTTGCAAAGCCGTTGGCAAGGGCCCTATTCAAACTTAGAATTGTCTATATGAAATCCATCTTGATTGCGCTTACTTTACTGTTGGCTTCTTGTTCTACTCATCAAAAAAGTCGCTTGGCCGCGACCGGCGTTGGTATTGCCGTTGGCGCTGCCGTGGGTGCGGGCACGGCTCCGAAAGATGAACGTCCCGAATTGCATGCGATGTATTGGGGCGGCATTATTGGTGCCGTCACAGCGATTGCCGCGAATTATTACTTCCAAGAAGAGCGTGATTTAGAACTCATGCGCCTAGAAAACGAAAAAATGAAGGCGCAGTTGGATTTCTTCCAAAATGGCCCGGCCACTTTACTTAAAGACACCACAGGATCTGCTGATAAAAAATATTTTCAAAGTGGCAAAGCCCGTATCAAGCTTTACAAGATCGACCAGTGGGTCGACGACGGTCCTAATAAAAAATATCACCGTGACCAAATGATCGAAATCCTGCCCCTAGAGAAAAGCCAATAATGCGCGTTAAAATCCTTCTTGCCTTACTCGTTGCTGTTTCCGCTTGGGCTGCCACAGTCACTTATTCTTATTGGAAGCTAAAAAACAATCCCCGTGTTGTTGCGATCACTATGGATGCGGGCAAAGAAGCTTTGCAAAACATGCAAATGGGCGAGATGGAAAAAGGCACCTTCGTGCGCCAGTATTTAGATCGCTATTTTAATTTTGATTCGAATAACTTCTGGCAATCACAAACTTCTTTGGCAGCACTAATGACAGGGTCCTTAGGCGAAGCTCGAGTCAAAGAAGTAAGCCGTCTGCGTGAAAAAATTCAGCAAAAGAATTTGTCGCAATCAGGGCAAGTAAAAAGCTTGCAGCAAAAGCAAGATGGCTCTTATGAAGCTGTGGTTTACATTCAAGTGCAAGAAGGTTCGGGATCAAGTTCTGCTGAAGCCTCGCAAAAGAAAGAGCTTTACTCAACCCTGCATTTAGGTTTGGAAAACACTGAAAGAACTTTGGAAAATCCCTGGGGTTTGCTCGTGGGTGAAATGACCGTGAAGGGTTCGACGGCAAAACCATTGCCCGCCCCGGAGTTTGTACGTTTGCAAGAAGGACAGGCCACTTTGGTGACCTTTCCTTGCGCTGTGGAAAGTATCAACAATCCTGCAGAGCAAAATCTAAAGATAAAAATCACAACCTTAAGTATCAGCGAGTTGCAACTGACCCCCAGTAAGGGCTTAGTTTTACCGACGGTGATAAGTGCAATCTGTAAAGACGTCGAATACAAACTGAATTTAGTGGCTGGAAATAAAGAACGCGATCTTTACGTTTCAATCCCCGCCTCTGCCGGAGTTCTGCGCCCCAAAGAGGTCGCCCCGAAACCTCGCAAAAAAGATTCTTACGAAAAGACGATCGAAAATGTCTTAGGAATTGAAATCGATAAATAGGCCTTCGAACACGACCTAAGAGATCTGCTGGGAAAGATGACCCGAGTCCTTTGGCAGAAGTAAAACAACTTGTGTGCCCACGCCCACTCTGGAGCGAATCTGCAATTCACCGCCAATAGACTCTAAAGTCTTCCTGGCATCATACAAACCCAAACCATGACCGTTTTCTTTTCCATGTGTCACACCCTCTTGCCCTAAGCGCGGCAACACATCTTCGGGAATACCACTGCCGTTGTCCATGATTTGCAAAAGCCAATGATCTTGACGCTCCATCAAAGTCAGATTGATGCTAGCTTCGGAATCAGGCAACGCCTCTAAAGAGTTATTTATCAAATTACTGACGATACGCTGAACCTTCACAGACTCAAGGGTCGCCGGGGCTTGCTCTGAATGAATGTGTTTATGCCAAGTGAAATCGACTTGCGGATGGGCAAAGCGATATTCCTTCAATAAGGACTCCATCAAACTTCCCAGATCACGACCATTTTTATCTGTAACTTGAGGCGAAGAAGATTCTTTTTTACCACGATTTAAAAGATCATCGGCCACGCCGCGAATACGCGCGACAGCCAAATCTAAAAGTTCTTTTTTATCGGAACTCATTTCGTGGGAAAGCTGACTTAATGTTGTTAAGGCCATTAAAGGTCCGCGAATATCGTGAGCCACTTGCCGAGAAATCGAAGCAATTTCTTTATTCAAAGATAGCTCTGCTTGCAATTGCTGTTCATGCAAACGATTTAAAAATTCCCGACGTAAACCCACAGCCAAGAAAATCATTCCCAATAACAGCCCCAACATAAATAAGGGCGACAGCATGGCTTTGATGGCTAAGTCGACTGGCGCAAAACACACGCGCATCACACCTGAAGGCAAAGAGTTGTAAGTAATAGGCACATCGGTCGCAATCAGGCATTGTAGATCTTCTGGTGCTTGAACCTCGGCTTTACTGACTGCCGAGTGCACTTCGCTCAGTTGTTTTAAAATCTTATTCTGTAAACCAGGATCCCCTTTAAAGATTTTTGCTTGGGCGATGTCGTCTTCCCAAATGCCCACATAACGTTCGACCGACGTTTTAGCCGTGTGAATTTCGTAAGTGAAGCTGAGCACTGCCACGGCCATAGTGATGGCTAAAAACAATGACACCCAAAGGGTGGGAAGCGGCTTAGAAGGTTTTAAACTCGGTATATCCATGCACTTAGATAAAGCAAAGTCCGAACCAGTCCTAAACCTTCTGTGGATTAAAGCAGCGTTGATAGTTTAAACAGTGCCTGCCACAGGCACTTCCTGTGAAGTTTTTGACGCCCACAAATGAGACGTTTCAGAATGAGAACCGCGTTTATGTATGGTCTTTTTCCAAATCAAAAAAATCGATGGTCAGACCATAGATGGCTTCTTCTTTCGAAGGCCGAGCTGTTTCGATCAGCTCTCCCAGATATTCATTAATAAGTTTTTTTATCTTCACCACATCTTTGCGCGATATCGTGATGACCATAGAATAATGAGCATCTTCTAAGTTGTCCCGATCAAACGAATGAATCGCTTGGGTGCGCGTGTTAATATGCAGCTGACGTAAAAAAGGTGATTTTCGGTCAAGGTAATTTTCCGTTGTGCCGCAGGTGTAGGTGTCACCCGTTTGATGTACCAGTCCTGACTCTAACAAAAATTCTAAACAACTGTTCAAACGACTTTCTGACATGCGAAACGCTTTCAGCAAAGCCCCCTTCGTGCGCAGACGAGGAATCGCCACAGCCATGTGGATCACGTTGTATTCCCAAGAAGAGTAATACACTGCTTGCTGTTCCTGTGTCAGAGTGTCGCGAAGGTTCTTGCGATCCAAGTAACTTAACTGCTCGCCCCGAAACATTTTAAGTTGGTTGGCAAAGAACTTTTTTAAACTGACGGTGCCCGCGCGCTCTTGTTGCAACAAAAGCAAAAAGTACTGGGACTCTTTTTCAGAGTGCGCAAAAAACGTGTTGGCTGCGTCCCCTTGCTCTAAACTTAAATGCGCATTTTCGTTTAAAACCTGAGAAATATAGGCCGACTGACAGTTTAAAGCTTTTGCTAAGGCTGACTTGACCCCGCGCTCAGCTTCGGCCCGGTGGCGCAAGTACGCCTTATAATCTTCGAAATCATAAAGGTGAAGTCTCTTACTCATACTTAAATTGTAATTTAAGCACAGCTTAAAGACAAAATAGGAAAAAAAGTCTAGCCCTTAGACACCCAGATCGAAGCCTATTGCCCCCGAAGGTGGCATTAAGCTTGCTGAAATTGCCAGCGAGGTGTGCAAATGAACGCAAAAAAATCACTGACTTGCCTTTTATTGAGCCTGGTTATGTCCTCCGCAGCGACCGCGCAAATCACGGCCCCTGCGGTCAATGCCGGCAATTTAGCCAAGCCCGTCGACATCCCCCAATATCGCGACACCGTCTTTCCTATTGGGCCTGGCTTGATCACTCCGCCACCGGGCCTGATTCAAGTATTCGATCCCGGCAAAGCAAAAGCAGGTCCATTGACTGTGGGTGGAAGCAGCATCTTTTCATTACGCGCTTTGTGCAGAAGTTTCGTAGGAACAAAACTTAAAGAAGAAATTTCTGCGGCAACAAATGCTGCGGAAGTAAAATATGCCGCTTACCTGGCTATAAAAAATGTCTTTTCTGTTCATAAGATGTTGGATGACCGCTGGATGCTGAACGCGACGGAAAAAAGTTTGTTAAGCGAAATTCGCTATGAAATCAGCCAGTGGCATCCAGACTTTGCCGAGGTCGCAGAACAATTCTGTGAAGCCGAAGACTTAAAAAATATCTCGCGCATAAGTCCCGAGCAAGCAGAGTACACTCGTCATGCTTTGCAATTTATTCGTGAAGTTCTGCGTACGTCTGAACTTGGCCCGAACTAAGTTAATTGATTTCGGCGTCACCTTCGGTGGCGCCAAGAATGTCGGCGGCTTGCCAATTCGGCAAGTCTTCGACGATTGAACCTAACAACGCATTGAACTTCATCTCTGCCGTTTCCCGATCAAAAGAATCATTCAGTCCATAGACACTTTCACGCCATTCCGGAACCAGCGCGATACGGCTTTTCAAAGCCGCGGTCAGGACGTCAATCCAAGTGGCTGCCGTGAAAGTAAAGTTCAAAGACACCGCGTCCTCTTGTGCGTCGGTAGAATGCCACACGCCTCGCGGAACAAACAATAAAGACCCCGGTTTCAGGACAATTTTCTGCGCCTCTTTGGGCATTTCTTGAGGGAATTCTTGTTCTAAATAGGTCTGCATTTCTGCATCAGGTTCTTGCCCCATTGTAAAACGCGTGAGCGGGTTTACGATGTGTTCGTTGGGCGCGAGATACCAAGTCTTTTCACCGTGGACTTGCAAAACGAAATTAATATTCTGATCAAAATGCGGGGCAGTACCTTTACCTTTGGGGGTCGCATAGACCAAACAACGTCCATAAGACAGTTGCGAAAGACCCAACTCTTTTCTGATTTCTTCCAACCACTCCACCAATAAGGGTGAAGTCGTTTGCACTTGGTTAAAAAGTAAACCCATGCCGTTATTAAAAACTTTTTGCGCGTCGACAGCGTTCACATCAATCGCACTGGATTCATCGCGCACATCCGGAAGATGAGCTTGGATTTTCCCCGTCCACGACTTCAACATAGCTTCAAGGGATGCCAGAAAGGGAAGCTCTGTCAGGGCGCTCAGTTCGCCTGCGGGATGGTGAACGACAAAAGGCTTATTTTCCTCAAACGATTCCATAAAATCCGAAAGGGAGTGAGGATGCAGAAGAGCCGCTAAGCCTTTTTTCATTTTAATTCCTGTCTGAAGAAAACATTAGTGCATTGAATCTTTGTGCACGCGATCTTTGATTTCTTGAATTTCTGGTACAGTCACTTGGTAAGGGCGACCACACACTTGGCAAGTCACGTCCGCAGTTTCATTCTTGGCGATCATGTCTTGCAGTTCGTCTTCATCCAAAGTTTCTAATGCACGCACCACGCGTTCCTTAGTGCAAGGACAGTGGTATTCAAAATAGTGTTCGTGCGGGATTTCATGAAAATCAATGCCCGCCATGAAGGGCTTGACCAGGTCTTCAGGCTGCGCCCCTTCCATCAACATTTTTGAAATGTTCGGTTGGAAATCTTCATAGTTTAATTGAATCACTTCCACCATGGCTTCAGAAACGCCCGGCATGACTTCAATTAAAACGCCACCTGCGGCCTGCACTTTGCCATATTGATCTAAGTAAACGCCCAGGGAAACCAATGAACGGATTTGGTGGGATTGATGTAAGTAGTGCGCAATATCTTGGCCGATTTCACCACTGACAAGTTCGACGGTTCCATAAAAAGGCTGTTTTTGAAAAGGTTGATGTCGAGCCACACTCAATGTTCCGTTGCCCATCGCATCTTTAAGACTTAAGCCTTTATCATAATTTGGTGGTTCATACTGTGGGTGTGGAGTGTAACCACGCACATGACCTTCGTAAGAAGCTTCAGCGTAAACACTTTGTAAAGCGCCGTTGCCACGGAATAAAAGTCCCACCATTTGCCCGTCTTTTAGTTGCGATGCCATTAGCATCGCGCCGACCATGCTGCGTCCCACAGCCACTGTCGCCAAAGGATAGGTGTTCTGCAAAGTCTGCATATGCTGAACTACTGACGTCGCATTGACAGCAGCAATTCGCACCGTCAAATCTTTGGATACAAAACGATGTACGCGTTCTTTACTCATGACAAACTCCCGGTCCTTATGGAAAAATAGAACCTAACAAAACACGATTGCAATTTCAAGAAGAGAGCCAAGGAAATGAAGATCTATCTCTTTAGACACGGACAAAAAGCCATGGATTTCTCTGGCGATCCGGATTTAACGACAGAAGGCCACGCACAGGCCACGAAAATTCTCGACAAGGTGCTCAAAAACGAGCTGCCAAAGCCCACCGAACTGTGGGTTTCACCAAAAAAACGCACTTTAAGCACTTTCCGCCCACTGTCTCAGCAATTAGACCTGACTTTGCAAACCCATGATTGCTTATTAGAACAAAAAAGCGATGAAAACCTGAGCGAATTTCGCGAGCGCATTCGCAAACTGCTTCACTCTTTCGCCGACCAACCCAACGCCGTGATTTTTATGTGCAGCCATTATGATTTTCTGGTCGAATCCATGGCCGTGATTCCCAGTGACAAAGACCTTACAGAATCAGAGTTTTCGCATTGGACCCCGTGCCAGTACATTGGCTTTGAAGTAAAGCCAGACGGTATTTTTGAGTTTCTTGAACTAAAAAGGATTCAGTTATGATTAGAAATATTTGGGCCGTAGGCCGTAATTACGCCGATCACGCCAAAGAATTGGGCAACAAGGTCCCCACAGAACCGATGATCTTTTTAAAAGCTGGCAGCTGCGCTTCTATCGCGGCGACAGAAATTAAACTGCCAGAGTGGTCCAAAGATGTGCACTATGAGGTGGAACTTGCTTTGCGCTTTGATCAAAATTTGCAAATCAACGAAGCCGCTGTGGCGATTGACGTCACGGAACGTGCAATGCAGTCAGAGTTGAAAGCCAAAGGTCACCCATGGACCTTGGCAAAAAGTTTTAAAGACTCTTGCCCGCTTTCTAAATTTTTCCCCGTCAAAAATTTGGATGAGTTAAAAAACTTAGACTTAATTTTGAAAGTGAACGGTGAAGTCCGTCAAAACGGCAACACCGCACAGATGATTTTTTCTTTAGAAACGATGATCGCATACGTTTTAAAACATTTCCCCGTGGTACCGGGTGATGTGCTTTTGACGGGAACGCCTGCGGGTGTGGGGGCGATGAAAGTAGGCGACACCTTAGAGGCCGAAATCCTCGGCAAAGCTCGTCACTCTTGGAAAGTCGTTTAGACAAAAAAAGACCCGGGCCTTTCAGCTCGGGTCTCATAAAATCTTAAACTTAAGCGGATTACTCAGCGCCTTCCATGTTGATTTTCATAACTGCGCAATGTGGTTCAGAAGCGACCATCATTTTAAACTGAACATCCGACACCATGTTTTCGCCTTCGTCTACGACAACAAGCTCATATTTACCAGTGACATTAAGATAGCCTGATTCACCGATAGTTGTAGCTTCTTTATCTACAGTTACTTTGCCGATAGAAGATGGCATTGCCCCGTAATACATTTTGTTAGCATTCGCAAAAGTCGTAGCAAAAGCAGTCAACTTAGTTACACACTTAGGTGAAATTGTGTAAGCTTCGTCTGAAGCAAATGCGAATGAACCCATCAATAAAACAGTAGCCATAGCGATCGTAGTTTTCATTTAGGTCTCCTGTAAAAGTTTTTAGTGTGCTGTACCGGACCAGTTATACAGGAGGGGGCAAAGCCCCGGGGAAAAATTTGCACGCTGGGAATTATTTCTAAAATCAGCGCCCCATTTTGTCAGCGGCCTCACCTCATCCCCGTCGATCTTTTAGACAGCAGACACCCTAGACGGGAAACAAATCCACTTGAAGCGCGATAAGCTCTTCGTCACCCGACTTCGAAACAACGTCACGGCTTTTATCGATGAGCTCCAATACAAGACCGCGGATTTTTTCGTAATCGCTTTTACTTAACGTATGTTGGGCTGAGTAATGAAAACTAGTTTCGCCTTTGGAGATAATTTTTCTTTTCGCAAGATCGCGCCACAATGTATGGTTTAAAGCACTAAGAGGAGACTCTTTCGGTAAATGCAC
>CAMLMF010000008.1 GCA_946480995.1 uncultured Bdellovibrio sp.
AGTTTAGCCACTTCTTCACTTTCCACGAACTGAGCCGCTGACTGAGAAGACTTGCCCTCTAGAATGCTCATGAGGTCGTCTTCGGCGTGGGCCGCATGTGCCCCCACAAGCAACGAAGTTACGACAAGTGATTTTACTAGCATCATAACATCCAACCCATTTGTACAGAAGCCACACCCGTCATGATATCTTCATTACGGCTATAGTATTCTGCTTTGTATTGTTGTGCGCGATATTCAAAGCGCGTTGTTAGATTTTGATTCATCCAAAAACCAATGCCTACACCGGCTGTCATGACTGGCACAGAAGCATTTGAAAGCTCCATGGTTCCGTATCCACCCATAAGGTAGGTATCAAAGTGCGCAACACCCCAACTGCCGAAGCTTAATTTACCGACGATCGGGTACCAGTTCACAAGTCCCAACATTTCGCTTTTTTGGTAAATAACTTGTGGGAAAAGATAATTTGGGTCCTTCGGATTCGCTTCCGCCGCTGCCGTAGCACGCGCGACCATGTTCTTACCTTCAGGAGTCAAATTATTGAACGAGTAGTTGTATTTCACTCCCACACTCCACTTTGGCGTGATGTGATAGTGCACATTCAAGCCCGCGTTCGTAGTGCGGTTGTAACTGTCGCCGCCGAAAACACCAGAAAACTCTGGTGCGAATTCAAAACGATTCGTGCGGTTTGAAAAACGGTTTTGCACAACTTCGTTTTCCACTTCCGGGTTTAAAGCTTTAGCTTTCATATAAAGAGCTTCGTTGCCGCCGAAAGAATCTAATTCCTGTTCAACTTGAGCAAAGGCCATTGAAGATAAAAATAGTGCTGCAAGGAAAGTTACTGATCTCATGGAGTTGCCGCCTTTACTGTAAAGGAAACTACGTGGTCTGTAGTTGATTTAATCATTTTATAAGTGCCAATATTGTCCACTTTATATCTTAAAGAATATCTGCCTGGCACCGCCGTTGAAGCGTCAAAAGTGCCGGCACAATCAATTTGATATTTCGTTGTGTAAGAGCGGTTGCAGGCAAATGTACTGCCCGGCAAGATCAACGTGACGTCGTCTTGAGAAACCATTTCCAAAGTTCCCAAGTTAGACGGGTCATAGATCGTGTAGCTGACTTGCATTTTTTCGCCCACTGTTAAAGTTGGCAAAGTTGTTTGCGTGATTCTTGTCGGACGCATACGACCTTCGGCTTCGAACTCTGTGTCGTAGACTTCGGACATCACACCGTGCTTAGAAACTGTTGAAACACCAAAACAATAGCGACCACCCACAAGATTGTCAGCTTTGCCTAAATCCAAAGTCACTTCGCCCTGGAATTTACCTGGAGCATTAGGAACATTTGTAACTCGGCCCGCTTTAGCTAGGTAAACCGCAGTTTCGCCGTAATAGTTCTTCGTGCATTCGCTGATAAGAACTTTAACGTCCATCGCGGCCATCGCATCAATGTCTTCAATCGCGAAAAGAAACTTATAAGTGCTGCCAACAACGATTTTTCCCGTTGGCTTCGTCACTGAATTGATGATTGGCTGAGTGTATGTGTTAGCGATCGTCATTGGGATCGTTTTTTTCTCGACCATTCTTACTGGGTATTTTTCAGAAGGACGCGTGACCAACGTCGCTTGCAGATTTAACAAGACAGAGTTTGCGCTGCCGACTTTTACTTTTGTCGGAGTCCACACAAAATCACCTGTTGCTGCATCATACGTCGCATCTGGAAATTCGCCCATGTTATCGATCGTCAAATCGAACTCAAGACCTTCGACCATCACTCGACCTTGAACTTTGAATTCCAAAGAAGAACCGACGCGACCATTGATTGAATCCGGAGCATCAATTTGTAAAGCTTCTTTATCAAACGGGTCTTCTGGTTTTGGTTTTTGCGCTTCAGGTGGTTTGCCGTTCACGATTGTGTCTGGTGCACCTTTGATTGGGTTTTGTTCTAATTCACAACCCGATAAAAGCATCATGCCTGCTAAAATAACGATTAGTAATTTCATTTTTACCCCTGACCTTGTCTACGTAGAACAAATGGATAAGTTACTTTCACGTCCACACCACCTTGCGGTAATGGGAACTTCCATGTTTTTAAACGCATCGTAATGCAGTCTTCGACACCTTTGTTGGCCATCGAAGAACTTTCAACTGCAGCCGACTTCACTAAGCCATTGCCACCGATAGTGAAACCCATCGCGACACGACCGTTCAAGTTTGGCGTGCCTTGCAACGCTTGCTCATAACAAAAACGCACTTGGCCCAAGTTGCGACGGATGACTTCGTCAATCGCCATTTTATCTAAACCTTGCGCGACTTCAGCTTCAGCACCCAGTGGAACCGGAGCACCCCCAGCAGCACCAACTAATGATAAACTGCCGTAACCTGCCTGACCGCCGCCTTTACCTTTAGTGCCGTAACCGCCACCGCCGTTGATATTTGCGCCCGCGCCCAAAGGAGCTGACGTAATACCTTTACCGTACAATGAAGTTTGCACACCTCCGCTGCCGGCTGTGCCACCAAGACCCACGCCCGCAGTTGTGTTCGCAGCACCAAGGTTTAAACCTCCGCGCTGTTTACCAGACCGCAAACTGCCCAGAGCCGACAAAGCTCCCGAACGTTTTACCAGTTCCGCGCGTTTTGTCGGTGCTTTTACGGCTGTTGGGTCCGCTAAGTTGGTGTTTACTGTCGTTGGCAAAGTCTGCTGTTGCAGCTTCTGCGCCTTGGTATTCACGATTTTAACGACTTGCTGTTTTAACTCTTCGTTCACTTTCGCATTTTCACGCGGAGCAAACTGAATGATTGAAAGAATCACTAAAAAGACTCCGGCAGCCAAAACCATGGAAGCCTTAAGGTCTCTTTTGCCATCTTCCTTAACAGAACCATCCGTCTTAACAGTCGTTACTTCATTCACGACACGCAAAGATCCGAAATTTCCTAATGGCAACCTTTTAGAAGCCATTTCATCAAAATCAAGATCCGCGATGGTTGAAAATTTAATTTTATTTTTCTCAAGGGCTGACGTGTCCGTCACAACCTCAAGACGGCGCGTATCCATACGCTGAATCACCACTGCTTTTTTTTCCGTAACTGGAATCTGGCGTGTGATGTTCCCTGCTTTATCTTCAATAATTAAGCTTAAACTCATTGTGCTTTTACCTCACCTAAAGTCGCTGATTGTTTCATGCGATCTTTAAAATCCGTACGGACACCAATTAAGCTGTTTAAAACTTTGTCTTCTTCGACTGTTGTTACAGCCTCGTCAGAGAAGTGATATTGACCGCTGACCAAAAGGTCTTCGAAGTTCATATCTTGGGATTTTTTTGCTGGAGCTTTTGTCGCCTCTGGAGCGGCTAAAGCAGTCCCTGCTGTCATCCCTATTATAAGCACCAACGCATATTTCATCATTGCTGGATCCCTTTCACTTCACTGTCTTTTTTTGCCAGATTTGCTAAACGTCCTTCAAGGTATTCCACCATGCTTTTACGTTGAGCTTTTCTTTCTAATGCAATCACGTCTTGGATCGCACTAGGGGCAAATGGATTTTGTTTCAAATGAGTGCGCGCTTTTTCAAGTTCTGCCAAAGACGGTTTTTGCACCGTGCCTTCCATCACTTTCATTTCAGCCAACGCTCCTGACCAGGTCGCCTTTTGGTCTGCTGGTGCAATGGCCGCTAAGGCTTCCACTTCTTCCATCGTGAACTTAGCCCACGCGTGGTTTTGTGCCGCAAAAGTTTTATAAGAATCCAAGGCTGCTTTCTGCGCCCAGAATTCTTTTACTTTTGTTTCTGCCATCGTCGCGGTCGTTTGGTTCGGCGACACTTGTTGCGATAAGATCGACAAGTATTCATTTTCTTGATCTGGTGTTAAACCTGTCGGCATAGGTAAAGCCAAAGCCTCATTGTAGAAGCGCATATTTTCTTTAGCCACCAAGTCTAAGCTTAATAATTGCGAAGACCAGTCGCCTAAAGCAATCGTGCGATTTGCCAATGCATCGGCTTTTTCCAACAACTTCACGCGGGCTTTCAAACCCACGGCAATCGCTTTTTGATTTTTCGTATCGATTTGGTGAGCCGCCAACTGAGAAGCCAAAGCTTTCACTTCACCCAAAGTCAGGATCTTTTCGATCATTACGAACGCATCTTGTTTTGAAGTGCCTTTGTCTTTTAAAGCTCTTTCCAAAACTTTTTGATCACGTGTTGCTGCGTAAACATCTAACGAAGCGCGAGCAAAAAGACCTGCGTTGTTCTTGAAGTACGATTTGTAAGCTTCAAGATCTTTCACCGGAGTTTTCGACAAACGAATCAATTGAGTCGCAATCAAAGCCTTCTTTTCGTCGTCTTTAGACTGCTTCAAGTATTGAGAGTAATAAGCCGCAGGGCTTTTATCTGCCAATTCAGAGTAAAGAGCTAACTTGAGGACTCTTTCATCTTGCGACAAAGTACCAAACTTCATTTGTTCTGCCGCAGCCAAAGCTGTGGCGAAATCAAGCTCTAGTTCTGCGAACCACACTTTGCGACCCAGAGCGAATTCTTTTTCTTCAGCCGTCAAAGACGGTTCACGTAAAAGGTCTTCAGTAGCTACGCGCGCTTCTGTGATCTTATTCACTTTTTCACTGAGCAGGATTTTATTTTTCAAGAACGTCTTACGATCTTCAGACGTCGCCCCCGCCATATTGAAGCTTGCTAAAGCTGTCAACGCTTGGTCCGGCTGAGCTTCTGCTAACTTCGCGGACTGAGTTAAGATCGATTTTTGTTGGATATGTTGGAAGTCCGTTTTCTTTTCAGCAAACTTCCCGGCAAATTCCGCCGACCACGTTTGAATGCGCGCATCGTCTTTTAACAATGCCAAAGCATCCAAAGACAATTCCGCTGCTTGCAATTTGATTTGCGCGGAACCTTTGCCATTCACGGCGAGATCTTTCAACTGATCTGCGGCCGTTGCGTAATCACCCTTTTGGTAAATCGCATAGGCTTTTTGGTATTGCACATCGAAAGTTTTTTGTTTTAAAAGCGAAGTCGTTAAGTATTCGTCTTGCGCGGTTAACAACAATTTATCGTCTTTCGCTTTTTCGGCGTTTTCGATTCCCAAAAGCAAGTTTTTCTCTAACTTTTCAGCTTGAGATTTTTGTTGTGCGGAATCTTTTTCAACTGAATGTTTTGCTAAGATGACTTTGTTCGCAGACGAAGTCCATTGGTAAGCCAAAGCATAGTTACCCGCTGTTGCTGCCGCTTGTGCACCCCAGACGTACATGTCTTCATCATTTGTGAATACACGGAAGTATTCTTGGTAAGCTGCTAATAATTCAGGGCTCGCCTTGGTGTTTTCCAAACGATTCCAACCAACAACAAGTTGGCGCAAACCTTTAGCTGATTCGTCACAAGTTTCCACCGTGCAACCAGTGCCACTCCAAAGACCTAGAGCTGCTGAATATGACTTAGCTGACGCTGGAACATCTTTAAGATCAAATTGCAACTGCGCCATACGCACAAGGGCTTCTAAACGACCCTTTGGATCTGCTTGCTTTTGATAAACAAAATCCCAGGTTTTCAAAGCTTGGTCTTTTTGTCCAAGACGCAGTCCTTCTCGTGCAAGCAAAGTGATTTGCTGCATTTTGAAAGCTTCTGGAGTCAAAGCGTATAAAGCTTCGGCATCGCCGGGCTTAATCCCGCGTGTTGCCATGAAGGTCGCCAGATCGCGCGACACTTCTTCCAAGAATTGCACGTCCGCCACACCACGATTGGAAGCCATTCGTGATTGATATTTTGGATTTTTTAAAACTTCTTGCAGCTGTACAATGGCACCGTCAATATTTTGCAAACGGAACGCACACCAAGCTTTGCGATAAGCCGCAAGCCCCAAAGAACTGCCCTGCCCCGCCGTCAACATTTTGTCGTAAAGACCTTCTGCCGTTTTAAAGTCACCCTTACGGTAAGCCATTTCTGCTAAAGAAAGATGCGCCTCTGCAATGTCTATTGGTGAAGCTGAAACAGAAAGCATTGTTTGATAGTTTTTATCAGCCAATTCATTATTGCCTTGCAACTCGTACAAGCGCCCCATTTGTAAATGGATTTTCGCCACGGAACCTGCTGGCATTTTTGCCAAAGCTTCAGAGTAAAAATTCAAAGCTTTTTCACGGTCTTTTTCGCCCGCTTTACATACCACACAGCCATCCGCCAATTCTTTCATCGAAAGTTGGCGTGCGCGCTCAGCATGTAAATCCGCAAGACGTAAAAGCACGGAAGCTCGTGCTGGATCAGCAGGAGCTAGGCCCAATTGTACTTGGGTCAATTTTTGAATTAGGAGGTCTTGTGTGGACCCAGCTGCCGACGGCGATTGCGCGTGCGCAGCTGCTGCCATAGATAAGGAAATTGCTATTATTTTCTTTTTCATCATCGAGACCCCCTCTGTCCCTACTTACTACTTCAATACGACGGCAAATTTAATATCGCTGTATCCTGCCTGGTTCATCCCCAGTATCACCTGGTTCAGAAACTCGTATTTCACGCGGCGGTCCGCTTGGATTGTCGCAACCCCTGGGAACGCTTCGTTCGGATGAAGCTCTTGATATTTTTTGCGCAGCTCTAAAAGCTCAGCCGTAATCGAATTGGCATCGACCAATTTATCTTCGACATACAGTTTGCCTTCGTCGATTTTGATTACTGGATTACGTTCTAAAACCGCAGCCAAACTTGCTTTTGGCAACTCTTGGTTTTTACCAATCATCAAAATTTCGCCGGTGCTGGAGAAATTCATTAAAAGGAAGATCACAAGAATAGAAAAGGCATCAATTAGCGCCGTCAAAAGAAGATCGGCTGCTACTTGTCTTTTCATCTTTGCTCCGCGCGGACTGATAATAGAGTGGCCCTCTAAAGTCCCCGTCAGAACTGATGTCTTTAAAATACCATCAGAAATCACAAATCACCCCCTATAAAGGAGAAACGCCCAGATCTGTCATCCCGCTTTTTTTCAACTTATCCATCACGTCGATAATTTCTTCGTACGCAGTGGAAGCTGTCGGTTGAATCAGACCAGTATTAATAGCTGGATCGACTTGACGTAAATTCGCCAAAGCCTTTTCCAGCTCTTCCCAGTTCACTTTACTGTCGTGTTGAGCAACGCGAAACTTACGCAAGTTCGCCGGGACCATGGAGCTCTGTTGAACTTCAAGGTCAAGGTCGCCTTGCGCGGTCATGCGTATCCACACAAGAGGACTTTTTTTCGTGTCCTCTTGCGCTTGGCCGCCGACAGCTTGTTTCACGTCCATCGATCCGACATTCAACCACACTGCTGTGATCAAAAGAAAACAGATCGACACTGACAACAAGTCAATGAACGGGATCAGGTTCACTTCAAAATCTAAATGCTTCTTCGAGTGTTTCATTAAAACCTCTTAAAGCTTACGCGTTTACTTCGTGTTGGCGCTCTGATTTAGAAGTCTTGATTTGGTAAGAAGTGATTGGCTCGTAAGCGTAGCTCAACCAGTTGTAAACTTTCAATCCACCTTGATTCAAATCTTCTGCCAAACGATTGGCGCGATTTTGCAAGATAGCGTAAGCAACCAAGGCTGGGATCGCTGCGATCAAACCGTAAGCTGTCGCATTCATCGCCTCAGAAATACCCGCAGAAAGCAAAGACGCTTTTTCTGCAGGATTGGCAAACGCCACGGCCGCGAATGATTTGATCATACCTGTGATCGTACCAAGAAGACCTGTTAGGGTCGCAACGTTTCCTAGCATAGAAAGGAAAGCTGTGCGGTGATCAAGGTGTGCATTTTCTTCTAAAAGAACTTCATCCATTTTGCCTTGGATTTCTTCTTTGCCACCCAAGTTGCGAGCTGCCAATGCACCTGCTGCAATCGCGCGTGCTACTGGATTTGCCGGAGCTGCGGCTTGCGCTTTAGAGATAACTCCGTCCATGTCGCCACGGCGAATAGACTCTTCAAAGCCTAGTGCGAAATTAGTTTGTGTGATTTTACGACGGACGAAAAGCGCGTACGCTCTTTCGATCATGATTGCGATCGATACGACTTGGATAAGCAAAATTGGCCACATCCAAAATCCACCGTGTTGAAATGCTTGTGCTACTTTAGTTAGAAATTCCATTGTGATTCCCCCCACATGCAAAATATTACAGACCAAGGTCTAGAGCTTGCGCAAGGCAAATGCTTAATGACACGGATCGGTATTAACAAAATCTTAAAAGAAATCTGTCGAGAATCGCATAGGACGGGAAGAATTCAGAATGAAAAGCCCATAAAGTGAACAACTTTATGAGCTCAGATCTATGGACTACTTACTAAAAGTTTTTAGATTTTTAGTGATGTAATCGTTCAGTTCCGTCATCGGAACACGGTCTTGAGTCATCTTGTCGCGGTGACGAACTGTCACAGCTTGGTCATTAATAGTGTCAAAATCCACTGTCACGCAATACGGCGTGCCAATTTCATCCTGACGACGATAACGCTTACCGATAGAAGCCGCCTCGTCATACGTGACATCAAAATCTTCTGCTAACATATCACGCACTTTATCGGCAATCGATGTCAGCTCCACTTTTTTAGAAAGAGGTAACACGGCTACTTTATAAGGAGCGATTTGTGGATGCAGTCCTAAGACCACGCGCGTGTCTTCCTTACCCGCCTCATCCGTGGTGATTTCTTCGCGATAAGCATCACACAAGAAAGCCAAGAACAAACGATCACAACCCACCGCCGTTTCAATCACGTACGGGATGTATTTTTCTTTGTTCGCTTCGTCGAAATACTCAAGGTTTTTGCCCGAGAACTTCGAGTGCTGAGTTAAGTCAAAATCGGTGCGGTTATGAATACCTTCAAGTTCTGAAAAACCCATTGGGAATTTGTATTCAACGTCGACCGCGGCACGAGCATAATGCGCCAACTTGTCATGGTCTTTAAATTTCAAATTTTCTGGTTTGATACCGTACTTAATATAGAACGCCCAGCGTGTGTCTTTCCACTCTTTAAAGTATTGTTCGTCCGTACCTGGCTTCACGAAATATTGCATTTCCATTTGTTCGAATTCACGCGTTCTAAAAATAAAATTCCCCGGCGTGATTTCGTTACGGAAAGACTTACCAATCGCCGCAATACCGAACGGGATTTTGTAACGAGATGCTTGCTGACAGTTTTGGAAGTTTACGAAGTGACCTTGCGCTGTTTCTGGACGCAAATAAACTACGCTGGCAGAGTCTTCCAACGGACCCATGTGGGTTTTAAACATAAGGTTGAAATTGCGCTCTTCAGAAAGATTTTTGCTGCCGCAATTAGGACATTTTTTTTCGTTGATATACGAATCTGTGTTGTCGGCGCGAAAGCGTGTTTTACACTCTTTACAGTCCACCAAAGGATCACTGAAACCGTCGACGTGGCCTGAAGCTTTCCACACCGTTGGATGCATTAAAATCGCGGCATCTAGACCGACGATATCAGATCTGCGAGTCATGGCATTCCACCATGCTCTTTTCACGTTCAGCTTCATCAAAGAGCCCAAAGGACCGTAGTCCCAACAACTGCCAAGACCTCCGTAAATTTCGCTGGATTGAAATACAAAACCACGACGTTTGCTAAGGGAAACCAACGTATTTAGATCTTCACAATGCTTAATTTTCATGCTCGAGCTCCAAAGGTGAAAAAACGGACAACAGTATGGTTACACTTGGGTCTAGAACCAGTCAAGAAATGGGGGCCTGACTTGATCTCAGACGAGCCCTCGAGGATGCTATATTTATGCAGTGCAACCGAAAAAGGTACGGCGTACCTCAAAATCTTATCGCCTCCATAAGCTTTGTTTTGCTTTTGCCCCACGCTTTGGCGGAGTCGGTGACGACCTTCGTGACCAACGAAGACAAAGTCCGCGAAGAGATGATTACAATTTCGCGCGAATTAGGCGTTACCTGCACTGAATGTCATAGCGTTCAGAACTTTAAAAGCGATTCCAAACAGTCCTTTAAAGTTGGCAAAGAGCACATGAAGCTGACTCAAATGCTGAAAGAAAATGGCTTTGATGGCAAAAAAGGTCCCGCGGCCACTTGCTATATGTGTCATCGCGGCAAACTTCGTCCTGACTATAAAGAGCCGGCATCCCAAAAAGCGCAATAACAAGTTCTGCCCCCTAAAGATGATAACGTTGATCTCTAAGTTGAATTAAGTAAGATAAGTCCTCCAACGGAGAGGACTTACATGAACTTGATCGACCTTTCTATCCGACGCCCCGTTTTTGCTTGGGTGTTAATGTTTGCCCTGATTGTTTTTGGTGCCATTTGCATGAATCGCATGGGCATCAGTCAACTTCCCGATGTGGACTTCCCGATCGTCAGTGTTTCCGTCAGTTATGAAGGGGCCGCCCCCGAGGTTGTCGAAGCGGAACTTATTGATCCTATCGAAGAACGTCTGTTGGCGATTGAAGGTATCAAAGAAATGCGCTCTTCGGCGCGCCAAGGTTCCGGCAGCGTCACTTTAGAGTTCGATATCAATCGCAACGTTGACGTGGTTCTGCAAGAAGTGCAAACAGCCTTAGGACAAATGCGCATGCCCCCAGGCGTGGATCCCGCCACCGTCCGAAAACAAAATCCCGAGGAAGATCCAATCATCATCGTCTCTGTTTACGGCGATGCACCTTTGCGCGAAATGCTGAATTGGACTGATAATTTTCTGTTGGATCAAATCCGCTTTTTACCAGGCGTGGGCGAGGTCAGCATCGGCGGCTTCAGTCAAAGAAATCTGCGCGTGTGGCTGGATACAAAAAAGTTAGCAGATCTTTATTTGACCGTGGGAGATGTTGTCTCGGCCCTGTCGACTCAACATCTGGAAAGTGCCGCCGGGCAGTTTACTGAAGACAAACGTGAACTGCGTGTGCGTTGGCTGGGTGAAGCCAGCTCTGTCGATCAGGTTAAAAACATTCAAATCCTGCGTCGCGGGGGACAGCGTATTTACGATCGTGGCATTTACCTGCGTGATGTTGCCACGGTTGAAGATGGCCTTTCCGACATTCGCCGTGTCGCGCGCGTGGACGGCCAACAAGCCGTGGCCATGCAGATTCGTAAACAGCGTGGCACCAACGAAGTGACCGTCGCCAAAACCGTCCACGCCAAAATGGATGAAATCAAAGATCGCTTTCCCGCAGGTTTCAAATACCGCGTAAACGTCGACTATACACGTTCGACGGAAGCCACGGTGAATCTGACGATTGAAAAACTTTGGGTGGCGGCTCTTATCACGATCCTGATTTGCTTTTTATTCTTGGGCAGTATTCCAGCTGCCATTAATATTTTATTTTCAATCCCGACGTCTATTGTCGGTACGTTTATTATTTTATATTTCTCGGGCTTTACTTTAAATCTGTTCACGCTTTTAGCTTTGACACTGTCGATTTCAATCGTGGTCGACGATGCGATTATGTTACTTGAAAATATCGTCCGCCACTATCGCATGGGTAAGGGCTCTGCCAAAGCAGCCTCTGATGGAGCCAAAGAGGTGTTGCCTGCTGCTATCGCGGCGACTTTGGCCGTTGTCGCCGTTTTCTTGCCTGTCGTATTCATGGACGGCATCATCGGAAAATTCTTTTTCCAATTTGGTGTGACCATGAGTGCCGCCGTGCTAATTTCGTTACTAGAAGCAGTGACTATCACGCCCATGCGTGCCGCTGCTTTCTTAAGTAGTGAACCTAAGGTTTCAAAACTAGAACATCGCTTGGATGTTATTTTTGAAAACCTGTCACACTCCTACCAAAAAATCTTACGGGGAACATTGCTCTGGAAAGGCACGATTGTTGTCGCTTCTTTGGCGTTTTTTATTGTTTCCATGTTCTTAATCACCAAGGTTCGTCAAGAGTTCGTGCCAGCCCAGGATCAGGATTTGATTGTGGTCTCAGGGCAAACTCCTCCGGGCACTTCGCTTGAAGCCACCAGTGAAAAGGCCAAAGAGCTTGAAGCCATCCTCGCTAAAAACCCCGCAGTGGCGGGATTCTTTGTTTCCGTCGGTGGCGGCGGTGGTGGGTCCAGCGTCAATCAGGTCTTCATGCCGGTGTCGCTGATTTCTCGAGATAAGCGCACCAAGCATCACACCGAAGTGATGAATGAGTTGCGCCAAGAGTTTAAAAAATTAAAAGGCATGCGCGTGACCATGCGGGATATTTCAGCCCGAAATCTTTCTTCGGGACGCCAAAATCCCTTGGCCATCAACTTGCGCGGGCCGGATTTAAAAGTTTTGCAGCAAAAATCTGAGGAACTGATGGAGCGTCTGCAAAAAGAAAACTTGGCTGTGGATTTAGACACGGATTTTCGTTCAGGCATTCCCGAGCTTGTACTGACTCCGAATCGCGAAGCAATGGCCGCGCGCGGAGTGTCCGTTGAAGACGTTGGGCAAGTTCTTTCTGCTGGCGTCGGAGGTCTTCGTCAAGGTCGCTACACTGCGGACGGAAGACGCTATGACATTCGTTTTAAAATCAAAGAAGAACTGATCCGCAAACCTGAAGACTTTAACAAGCTTTATGTGCGCAACAACTTCGGCAATTTGATTCCGCTTTCGCAATTGGTGCACATCAAAGAGGCCAACGCCATTCAAGGAATCAGCCGGGTCAATCGTCAGCGCGCTATTTCAGTTTTCGGCAACTTGGCCCCGGGGCAATCTCAGGCAAAAGTGTTAGAGCGCACTAGTGCTATTGCGAAGGAAATTTTACCCACGGGATATTCCTACGCTTTGGAAGGTGCGTCCGCGGGATTTGCGGACTCATTTAAAAGTTTGTATTCGGCCTTGCTGGTCGGAATCTTGGTTGCTTACTTGATTCTTGCCGTGCAATTTAATTCATTCATCCATCCGATTTCAGTCCTTGTGGCCCTGCCCTTTAGCGTGAGCGGCGCTTTAGTGGCCTTGTGGATGTTCGATGTGTCGTTAAATCTGTTCAGCTTTATCGGTCTTATTGTCTTAATGGGTATTGCAAAGAAAAATTCGATTTTGTTAGTCGAGTTCACGAACCAAATGCGCAACAAAGAAGCTAAAAGCATTCATCAGGCTTTGGTGGATGCCTGCCCCGTGCGGCTTCGTCCGATCTTAATGACTTCGGTTGCAACTGTGGCAGCAGCGACCCCTCTGGTATTGGGATCTGGCATTGGCGCAGAAACTCGTTTGCCGATGGGCCTTTCGATTATTGGCGGAACATTGGTTTCAACTTTGCTGACCTTGTTCGTGGTTCCGGCTTTGTATTTAACCTTGTCACGATTTGAAAGCACAAAAAAAGAGGTGGAGCTTTAAATAAGCTCCCACTTAGGCGCCACAATCGTTGGCGCCTCCCGTTTGCACGTCTACTCTTTCGCTGGTTCCATCTGAATATTCTATGATCGTGCCACTTTCCCACATACCACAACCCCCGACACACCCACTGCCCCAACAGTAAGGCGAGCTGGAGCGAATAGTTCTTGGCGGCGGTGATGGCGGCAAGATCACTGTTGGTGGCGGAACAACAACAGGGGGAGGAGCCACCACAACAGGAGGAGGAACCACTGGCGGTGGATTCGGAGCAACGGGACCTGGATCCACTGGTTCTTCGGGAACATAAACAGGGGGTCTTGGTTTCGGCGGTGGCGGCATCACAGGCGTAGGAGTTGGTGTCGGGGTTGGCAATGGCAAAGTCACTGCGGGGCCCATTGCAAAAACATCGAAAGGATTGCGACGATCCACGCAGCTGCTTTGCAACACGTTGCCTTTTTCCCAGCTAAAACTTGCAACAAATTGAGTTACGTCACAATGAATATCTGAACTTTGAATTCTGTTGCAGGTCGTTTGCATTGTGCCTGAATCAACCTCGTTTAGAAATTCTCCAGGTAAACAATCATTGGGAAGAGGCCGACAGATCGCTCGACCACCATTATCGAATCCAGCAAAAAAGGGTTTTGCAGAATCAATGCGCGCACAATCCAGTTGTGATTCCTGCAATAAATCATAAGAGATGGCTACGGAAACCGGTGTATCCATGATCGCAGCGTCACCTCCCGAGTAGCGCAAAAAGAATTCATAATCCACGGCTTCTCTGCCCGAATTTAGAGTGCCAAAGGAATAGGGATTTGCAAAATCAATGGCCTCTGCTGTGCCGGCGTTATTTCGCATCAAAACCAAACCACAGCCCGAGGAGACGTGCGAACACGCAGTCCCCGGAACAGGCAACATACGAAACTTAGTCAAAACCTTAGAACGAATTCGACAACTGCTAGCGCCGCTCAATACATCACAAGACTGGTAACTCGCTGGATGCGAAAGTTCTGCGCGCAGCTGCAACTCAACCGTTGCAATAAACGACCGAACACGGGCCACCTTAATAGATTGCAAGTGCACCTTAGTGATCTCTTGTACCGCAACCCCTAAGATAGCGACCATCCCCGCGGCGATCATCACCCCGATAATTGCGGATCCTTGATTGTTTGATTTTTTAAAGAGTGCAAGCACCGCTGCCTCCATACAAACTTGTCGCCGACACACCTTTGCTGCCGCAATTCATGTATACTGGGGACGGATGACACTCTTGAGGTGCGTCTTGACCAAAAGATTGCAAGGATAGCTCCGTCCCGCAATTTAAGTTATATTCTGGCAAGCCCCCACACTTCGCGCGTAAATTTTCATAGTCAATACCCGTGACAAATCGTCCCGCACTTGCACAACTAAAATCTAAGCTGCGCCGTTGATCTAATGCTCGTGCTGATAGGTATTTCGTGGTTCTCTGCGAACGCAGTTGTTGCGACCCCGTATAATTCGTTTGCAAGTCCACTTGCACGCGCTCACACTTACTGTCGCTGCTGCACTCAAACTTCACAGAAGCTGTGCGCTGAAACGGACATCGACTTTGTTCATCAGATGCACAAGGACCATTCACACCAAAATATGAATTAAGAACAATTTTTCCATCAGAATCCATCGGCATTAAAACCTGATTATGTAAAGATCGACATGAACTCCCACGGTCTTGAAAGCATGCATAGGCCTGAGGATGTTGATCTAAAAACAATTTCTTTAAATGCTTCTGATTACTTAAAATTTGCAGACCTTCCAGATGCAGAAAATCCACCTGAGCCTGTAAATTTACTTTGGCCTTATCTTTAGAAATCTGAAAGATAACCGTCGTCGTCGCCAACATCACACCCGTTGATATAAGCAAGGCCACCAAAGTACCAATTAAATTAAAAGCTCCCCGTGATGAATTTATCATTGAGAAACTCCCGGTACTGTATCCGGCAGGATTAATTCGCAACGCCCGCCACTCAGCGTAATTGACGAAGCATAGGTCGCAGGACTTCCTCCACACGCACAACTTGGTTGAGCAGGAATACTTACAAACGCCGCCACAGAGCCACCACTCACAACCGGGGTGCACACACCACGAACGGGTTGTAAAGTTCCCTCTCCACCACAGGTGTCACAAGTTTCGGTACACACGGGTTTGGGGCCGGAGGTGCACACTGTTCTGCAGTTGCAATCACAGCTTCCGCAGGTCACAGCCGTATCCTGCCAAGTTGCTGAACACGTCGGAAGAGTCGTACTGTAGTTCTCTGGGCAAACAGCAACACTTGCAAGTGGAGGAGCTCCAGAGATCACACCACGCCAATCCTGCCGAGTTTTTCCGACGAAGACACAGGTGGGAGTTTGCGCACCGGTGCGACTATCCAAGGATGGAGGGGACAAACGATTCAAGACATAATTTGCGGGACAAGATAAACGGCGCATATCTGCACACTTCATTTCAAATCGACCTCCCCCTAACGGGGACGCGACAAAGTTAATTCCGACAGGAATTTGATTGCTCGCACAAGACACCTGAGGAGTACTGGCGCAATAGGGTTGACCGGAATTATTGTTAAACCCCGTCATGACGTATTTATTTTCTTGCAGCGAACAATCCTCATTCAGATTCTGCGAAAATACGTCATAAGGTAAAAGGACAGTGTAATCACTATCTTCAAACGGAAGTTGTGAGGCACCGAGGCGCTGCAAAGGAACGTTGTCATCTTGTGCCGTCTTCACTTCGATAGAGTACGCTAAACGACAATCAGGATAGGACGGCGACGGAAAACATTTAATATCAAGTGTTGTTTGCAAGCGACAACTTGTCGAGTTACAAAATCTTCCGTCTTCTTCCAATTGCACGGGTCCGCGGATACTTGCCCACAAGGTCATGTCAGCACTGTGAACGGCAAAGTCCCCAGGACGATGTCCCTTCATCAAATTGCCAGCGATAGGACGAATTTTTCCTAAATCCTGAGCTGAATCCAGGATGGCACTTTCAATTTCACTAGCTGTCGCTAGAACACGGCTTTTTTTACTGACGTTGGTGACGTAAAATGAAGTCAAAGATGTCGTACTTGCGATGACGATACCCAAAAACGCCACCGCGATAATTGCTTCGATCAGAGTAAAGCCGCTATTACGATTGCTCCTCATAAGCGTACAAATCCTTCTGACTAAGTTGATTTTCTTATCGGCCAACTGCCTCAGAAAATTCACTGTTTTCACTCAAAAGGATGTTACTAAAGAATTCTTCACATCGTAATGCGCTTCAATATGATATTTGCCAGAATAGAAGGAGGGGGTTGATGAATTTGATTTTTACTCTGGGTCCCCCGAGGCATCAAAGGTCATTCTATTATAGTGCTGAACGAATGAGGCGCGGTCTGCGACCACCGACAATTGGATGTCGTACAAATTCGCTGCCGGAGTCATACCAGAGATGTTTTCTGCAATATCTAACTGTCTGACATAAATCCACCCACCGGTCGTAACTGCTTTACCAGAAAGGAAGCGCACTGTTCCCCCACCGTCATGAACCACGATCATCTCATCACCACGAGCCAAGCGTGCATAGGAGGTATCAATGTTTTCACTGACCTGTGCCGCAGAGTATTCTGCTGCAGAGATTGCCCGAGTTCTTGCCGGCGCAGAACCCATTTTAATCACGAATGCAAAAGCCTGTCTTTGCGCCGCATAACCTGCCATGCGCACATCCGATGAACCTGATGTTACAAAAAAGCGCATATTGCGTGGAACGTTGTAACCAATCAGAGCTTCAGTAAAGCTTAAACTGACCGTCGAAGACTCTGTCCACGGAAAGGCGCAATCACCTGCAGGCATGATGCCGAGCGAACACGCCGTCATAGAATCACTTGGATTGTACTGATTCTTGAATCCCGTATAAGAATAGAATTCATAGGTATAAGAACCTGCAGCTGGTTTTTTTGCGATACGGATTGGATATGAATGCAAGGATCTGAAATTACGTTTATCTTCCGACGGCACACTCGGAGTTGTTGGCGTCGGTTGCGGCGCAGGATTCACAACGACCGGTGGAGTTGGTGTAGGCACCGGTGTTGGCACAGGCGTCGTCACGTTTTCATAAATAGTCACAGTTTTCGCGCCAGGCGTACAAGCCACAGCACTTCCATCATGTAAAACTCCGCGGAATCTTAAAAGATAAGAACCCGCAGGAAACGAATTCCCCGCCCAAGTCAAAGTTCCATTCGTCGCACCTATATCAAAGAAGTCCCCGTCGCCCACGGCAACTTGCAGTTGCCAAATATCAGTTGAATACAAAGTCACGCGAAGCTCTTCATCGCGATTCATCCCATCCGTAATGTACACATAGCAAGAAGCGCTCGTGGGCTTCAGACTATTATTGGCGGCGGAAAGTGGTGTGTATTGACCTTGACTCCAAATCGAGGAACTTGAAGAGGACTGAGAGCTATTCGCCTCTTGTCCAAAATCCAAGCTTGTAACACCTTTGGAACATCCCGTTCCCATTAAAAGGCTTGTAAGTAATATTGAAACCATCTTTGTCGTATTACGGTGTTGATCCATGTTTGCTCCCATTCTATTTATTCAAAACAGTACCCGACCTTCATCGACGTACTCCTCGACCTCCTTGAATGCGCTAAAACTCTGGGTCCACAGCGGGGTAAACAGATTAGACAGAATTAAGAGAACTTTTGATAAACTTCTAGACGAAGAGTCTTTCAAATAAAACGAGAGCCTATTCACAAGTGAACCAAAATTTGAAATCTGGGAGCAGAATTTTA
>CAMLMF010000009.1 GCA_946480995.1 uncultured Bdellovibrio sp.
GCTGTAAAAAGGATTATAATAAATTTAGATAAAATTAAGCTTGCTGACGCGGAATTTTATGATCCTCTGGAAGCCTATCAAAGCAGCTATCAGTCCTATCAGGACAGCATTCGCGAACAGCTGCGGGAAATTTATTCTTTAGTTATTAATGTCGACCGTACATTAACGCAAAAGAAAGCGACCTATGAAAAATTAATGAATTTATCTAAAGCCAATGCTGATTTGGTTCGGAATATAGAAAATAATTTTGAAAGTTTTCTTAAAGTGCGTATGGATCATCTGGTGTCAGCGCGCAACACGAAGTTGTACATGTCAATTGTCGCAATTTTAGTGGCTTCGCTGTTAAGTGCATATTTGGGGTATTCCATCCATCGTACGTTTAGAACTTTCTCAGGGGCCGTAAAGACCCTGAAGTCCGATGCACAAGTGGCCTTGGAAATTGGGCAAAACCTGATCGAAGCCTCAGGTAAAGTGTCCCAAGCCTCTTCGACTCAAGCCGCAGCGATTGAAGAAACAAGTGCTTCTTTGGAAGAACTCAGCAGTATGGTGGCTATCAACGCACAAAATTCTTTGAAAGCCCGTGACCTGGCTAATGAAGCCAAGGGGCATTCTGCTCAGGGCAGCCAAGAGATGCAGTCGTTGGTGACTTCGATGAATGAAATAGCACAAAGCTCTAAGAAGATCGAAGAGATCATGCAAATTATTGACGACATTGCCTTTCAAACAAACTTATTGGCTTTGAATGCTTCGGTTGAAGCAGCCCGGGCGGGAGAGCACGGCAAAGGATTTGCTGTCGTAGCAGACGCTGTTCGTGCTCTTGCTCAGAAGAGTGCGGATTCCGCGAAAGAAATAGGTGTGTTGATCACCGAAAGTATGCAAAAAATTGATTTTGGCAAGAACAGCGCCGACCGCAGCAGTGTGGCGATGCAATCCATCATGAGCTCTATTGAAAATGTGAATGTCCTTAACAGTGAAATCGCGAATGCGAGCCAAGAGCAAACAGCTGGTATTCAGCAGATTTCCCAAGCTGTCAGTGAGCTTGAAAAAGCAACCCTAGAAAATACCGGTGTGGCCCATCAGTCTTCTGACTATTCGAATAAGTCCCTGCATCAAGCAGAGGAGCTAATGGAAATTGTGGGCGTTTTGGAGGCGGAACTTTTGGGGGCAAGTCGGGTGACTAAACACTCAACAATCCAGTAAAAAGCATCTGAGTTCAGGCAAAAGTTGTTTTTCTATTAGAGCAGGACTAAGCTTTTGCCATGATCAAGTGGATTTTATTAATTTTATTCGCAAGTCAAAATATCTGGGCAGGAAACTCCTTAAAGGAGATTTCTCTGCGCTGTGGTCCGCTGTCTGCAGGTGAAAAGCCTTTGTATGCGAGCGACTTCAGATGGGACTATGATATCCCCAGCATGCTTTTGAAATTCACAGAAATTTATCAGTCACCCAAACGTTTGCCGCAAAGGGCTTTCTGGGATGCTAAAAAGGGCGTGTTAAAATTGCCATACGATGCAGGTCGTGGCGGCGACATTCAGATATCTGAAACTTTCGTGCAAAGCATCGTTCGTCATGTCGAGCGTGCGTTTGAGTTAAGCTATGTTGATGGTGTCTTCTTCCCAGATATGGGTCACTCGCACTTTTTAATTCCTGAAAAGATAATGAAAGAAAAATACGATCGTTATCCCATTGCCAATATGTCCGGCATGTTTCAAGAAATGTTCAAGGATCAAAGAGTCAAAGTTCTTTATCACACGGCTGAACAGCTGAAGACGTTGGATGAAGATGGCAATGTGCAAAACGACGAAAAAATAAAATGGCGTTTTAAAACGCGCAACATTGTTGGCGACCTTAAACCCACAACCGATTTAGTTGTTCTGCAAAATCCTGCAAGCAAAGCAAACACCGTTAATGAAGTGCCAGGGTATTTCTGGTGGGGTGGCGGATTTAACTTAAGCGCTCAGAAAAATGGCTGCTTTGAATACAAAGCCCATGGGCAGACCCTGTACTTCGATTTAAGCATGTATGATCTGATTTCGGACCCTGATGCGGGTCCATGGGGTGGGGCTTACTAGAAGCCCCCTTTCTGTCTATTTTCTAAAGCTGGCTTCGTAATCGTCTTGGATCTTTTGTAGCTCTGCACCCTTTTTGAGAAGAGTGACACGGTCCATGGCGCCAAATTCTAAGACCCCTTGGGTTGTATCCATTAACTTAATCCATCGTTCACTCTTTGCCATAAAGCAGCTCATGATAAAGAAATTCTCTGCGTCGGCACGATAGGTGACATACATGTTCGCATTTGGGTTTTCGTCGGGAGTCGGTTCTAAGATTCCTTTTGCGACACGAACATAGACAAGTTCTTTTGTAGGGGTGCCTGCAATGTCGTTGATAATGCAAGACTGTGTATCCTTCTTATTGGCCACAGCGCTATAGCCATCGGCCATGTCGACGATTTCGCCTTTTAAGAAGGCCCAGGTTTCTTTCGAGTTTTCATCCAAAAGAACTTTTTTAAATTTTTCAATGTCTAAGATCTTTAAAGCATTGACCCTGCGTTCTTCTGTTAGAGGATTTTTGTATCCTGCAGTTTCGATCTTTTGGCCGGCAAATTCATAAAAGGTGATCCACTTGGCAAGATCAAGTTGCGCTGCCTGCATAAAGAAGTTTGAAGTTGTGTGCGTGCAAGTTAATAAAACTTCGCCAATGTTATTCTTGTAGTTTGCTTTAAAAACATTAACGACGCTGGCTGTATCAATCGGTGTCGAGCTTAAGCTTTCAACATCAAGTCTAAAGAAGTCATTTTTACGAACGTCACCCTTAAAAGAAACTTTACAATAATTTTCTTCATTCAGAGGTTTGATTTTTTCAAACAGGTCTTTTTCTGAAGCCACTTGACCTTTATAGATGACAGCGTCTGGATTTTTCATCAAGGTCACAAGTTCATCCAAATTCTCAATGGAAATTTTCGCGAAGGCTTCTCGTTTGATAGCTTCCGACGAAAAGTCGATTTTTACATTAGCGGCTTCCTCAGCCGGAGCTTCTGCGGCTGCGGCCTCGGGGTTGTTTCTTCCGGCTAAGTTAATTTTTGCTCCAGATCTCGCTGCAATAATAGGAACCTTCCAAGGGAACGGTTCTTTTTTAGGGGCCACCGTGGGCGCGCCGGTTGCTGCCTGTGCCGCCGCTTTGGTGCTAGCTGATTTTTCTTCTGCAGTGGGGTCTTTAGCAGCTGGAGCAGCGGAGATTGGTTGTGAGGCCTTTTGATCTTGTTTTTTAGTATCGTCAGCGTCTTTTCCCTTGAAGCCCGCAGCCTTATCTATATTGACAGGAATTTTAGGAGACGGGGAGGCCTCTTCCGACATTCGTTGAACCAGGTCTCTTTTTTGCGTGCAAGCGGCATTGCTAAATAGAATTGCGGCACTGATTAAAGCAAATGAAATTTTAAGGCTCATAAAGATCTCCCTAGGAAGAGCTTCTGCTACAATCGTTCCGTTAAAAGAGCCGCGAGAACCTTTTGAGTTGTTTTATACGATACTCCTGCCACTGGAGGCCTTTTTTTGCGAACAGACTGTCGTCTTTCTAGCCACGTCTCAAAATGAGACGTGGTGGTCTTAGGCGAATTGCGCAGGCCAATGAGTCTTTTGCACCAGAATATCTACTAAAGTTTCAAGACCTTGTTGGTCGATGGCATCGAAGCGATTTAAAATCGGCGCATCGACATCTAAGACTCCTAAAAGTTTTCCAGAGTGAATTATCGGCACGACGATTTCAGACTTCGAAGCGCTGTCGCAGACAATGTGTCCGGGAAATTGATCGACATCCACCACTCGTTGCGTTTTCAAAGTTTGAGCTGCAGTTCCACAGACTCCTTTCCCAATTGCAATGCGAGTGCACGCGGGAAGTCCCTGAAAGGAACTCAGAAGAAGTTCATTTTTATGCAGAAGATAAAATCCCACCCAGTTAATTTCGGGCAAGTGTTGTTTTAGAAGGGCTGCGGTATTGGCAAGATTCACAAACCATTCTTTTTCAAGAATCCCAGAAACCTCCTGATGCAGCTCTTTGTAAAACTTAACTTTGTCATGATAGCTAATTTGGCTGTGTGTTTGCATTGCCGCAAAATAACATGGTTCCACTTTGCTGGGTAGAGAGATCAGGGTCTTCTCAAGATGAGACATATTTTTATTTAAAGATACCTAGACCTGATTCCGATAAAGTTATTGGGGTTTGGGTCGTTCTCTATCTTAACGAAGACTATTCCCCGGTTACTTGGGAGTTATACGTTGGCAGAGAAGAAAAAGCGCTCCTTCAAGAAAATTTTCCAGGTTATTTTTTTCTTTCTTCTTATTTTTAGCTTTCAAAACTGTAGTCAGCCTTTTGAAGTCAACGAACAGATGCTTAACATCAGTTCTACGGCGGCTTCCTCGGATGCATGTACGATTGCCAATGGACAAGGGCGCATGAATTCACTTTCGCTTTGCGAAGTGGTTACTTGCGATCTCGGCTTTCACGCGGAAAACAACGCCTGTGTCAGTAATGTTCGAAATTGCTCTGGCACGGGAGTTAATAACACCCAAAGTTGGAATGGCAGCAGTTGGGGCGCCTGTGTCACTAGTCAGTGCAGTGCAGACTCTCACTTAGAAAACAACTCTTGTCAAAGCAACGAACGAACTTGCTCAACAACACAAGGAAACGGGATACAAAGCTGGAGCAACGGAGCTTGGGGGGCTTGTTCGGTTCCTCAGCCTTCTTCCCCGGGGAATTCAGATGGGGGAGCCGTCGTTCCGGAATACGACAATCGCAGTTGTACGGTGAACGGCAAAGTGGGAACACAAGGGTTGAACTCTGGCGTATGGAGCGCTTGTCGCACCTGTGATGCTGATGCTTACACTTCATTTCGAGGAGTCTGCTTTGACAATCCCACTTTTGCGAAAAACTATGCCAGCTTTTTGCCAGGTTGTTGGAGCAATGGTCTTCTTACCTGTCCAGTGTCTGTGCACAGCGGTTTTATCAGCGTGCCTTCACGCCATCAGATAAGACCCTCTGAGTCTGTGACCTTCAATGTTTTTTATATGGGGTCTGCGAACGTTACTTTGTCGGCCAATCAGGTGCAGGTGTCGGGACCTGGTGCTGTGGGATGCACGAAGTCCGTTTCTGGTACAGGTTCTGCGACAAGAACAGTGACACTTTCTGGTTGCCAAGGACCGGGCGCAGTTTCCATATCCATTTCAGCTGGAAGCTCGACGGGTATTTCAGGAGGAAGCCTAGCAGCTTTCGGGCCGTCCCCAGATGTAATCGTGATGCCGACTTTACCTAGTGTAAGTTATAGTTTGAAAACCGATGGCACTTATCCAGGGGCTAATGGCAACCAGATTCCCTTTGAAATGCATTATCCTGCGAACTTTGCGTCGCTTGCAAATATTCCGATCATTGTCTGGATTCACGGCGGTGGGTGGACTGGTGGAACGGCGGAAATTGATCGCCCACTGGCACAGCTTTTTGCTGAATTGGGATTCTTAGTATTTAACATCAACTACACTTTGGCTCCCCCGTCGGGAGTCGCCTTTCCTGGTTTTTCGTTGCCAGCGACTCCGTACAGTGTGGGTCCAAATGACGTAAAGGCCTTCATTAATTATTTAAAAACCAATGTCTATCTTATGAATGGTGACACCTCGAAAATATCCATTGCAGGTTCCTCCGCCGGGGCGCACTTAGCGCTTCATCAGGCGACTCGACCTGATAACTCAACACAGTTCCGCTGTGTCATCAGTGCTGCAGGCCCCACGCTTTTAACTGCGTATAAAGACAGTGCGAACTATCCTATTACTCGCGCTATTCTGCTCAACGTTTTTGGCGACAATGTCAGCGTCTTAAATAGCAATTCGCCGGCGTTTAACGTGGCCAACTTTAAGGGCACAAGTCTGGGCATCTTTCATCAACTACAAGATAACTTAGTGCCAATTTCTCAGGCCCTTGAATTGGTGAGCGCGATAAAGAAGATAAAGCCTGCAACGCCCGTGACTTTAAACTATGCAAACGAGACAAATCCAAATTCTTGGATCAACCCAACAATTAACCAAATTACGCACATCTATAGCGGAGAACCCAGTTCCTTCGAAGCCCTTAAGTACTATGTGCATACACAATGCAGATAACCTCGAAAGTGTCCACTATTGCCAAGCCTATTTTTCAGATAGAGAGTAGTCATATTTTTTTTGGTCGCAGAAGTCTCAATCTGAAATATCTAAAAGAGAAACGCTATGAAGATCGTAAACACTATCCTGGGAACTTCTTTGGATTCGAGATCTTAACTGCGTCTGCAACATATTTTTGTTGATTCCTTAGACATCGATTGAAGAAGAAAAATTACTATCTGAAATATATTCGATGAATAAGTTATTTATGGTGGCTCGCTTGTTGCTTTGTAAATAAACGGGGGAGCGATGAGAAAGTTAATATTCATAAGCGCAACTGGCTGCTTGATAGCCTTGTTTCAGAATTGTTCACGAGCGGATCAAGTTGTTTTTTCTGAACAGCCGCTGAGTGCGACTTCCAGTGCGCCAGATGTTTTGCAGAATGAGGCTGAAATTGTATCCGAAGCTAATCAAGATTCATCTTCATTTTGTTTTCTATCTGGTTATACATTTAAAACTGGGGATGCTTTGCCATTTATTCACTATCGCAAGTGTGACGGAGAAATTGAATCTTGGAGAAAAATAGGGCAGTCACAATGTTGTTCTGGGCAGGTCAGTATTGTCGATGTCGAAAGTTATGAGGATGACGTGTGCCCTAGATTTAGAGGCATCATGAAGTGCCTTTGACACAGGTCTTGCCAACGGCCAAGTCTATCGTTTGTTCACGCGCATATTAAATTTGTTTGGAGCTTTTCCATTGTAGGGTGGGAAAGGCTCCTCTATAGTTAAGCATATGTCATACCAGCTGAGGTAAGAACTATGCTGAAACTTTACGGTTTTAAAAAAGTGAATCCAGCCGCGCGCGGTTTTACTCGTGATTTACGTATTCTCTGGGCATTAGAGGAAATGCAGATGCCGTACGAATTGGTCGGCATGGATCATCCGGCGCAAGATTTAAGTACTCCTGCCTATCACAACTTAAATCCCTTTGAACAAATCCCCGTGATTGACGATGAAGGGGTTGTTCTTTCCGAATCAGGTGCAATCTTACTTTATCTGGCCAAGAAGTCTGGAAAATTGATCCCGCAGGATGTGGCAGGTGAAGCCCAAGTCATGCGCTGGTGTTTTGCCGCGACGAACTCTTTGGAAATTCCGTTGATGAATATTCTGATGATCGATTGGTTTAAAGAACCCAGCGACATGAACTATCGTAAGTTCTTGGTCGGATGGGCAAGCCGTCATTTGGGCAATTTGGATGGGTGGTTGAAGGGGCGTGAATTTATCGCGACCGATAACTTTACTGTTGCGGATATTTTAATGGCGCATGTTCTGGCGGGGGTTAAAGATGTCAGTCTGCTACAACAATATTCGAATGTTAAAAGCTATCTTGAGCGTTGCTTAGCTCGCCCGGCGTGGAAATTAACTTTAGAAAAATATTTTAAAAACGTCGAAGCGGGTTAGGCGTAAGGCCTTGACCTCTACATGAGGCAGAAGAAAATGGTGATGCCACTTCGATTCGAACGAAGGACCTACGCCTTAGAAGGGCGTTGCTCTATCCAGCTGAGCTATGGGACCGTTTTAAATGACCACTGAGTTCGACAAACTAGCAAATTGGCCGCTAAATTCCAAGTCCCAGCCGTGAAACCTATTAAATTACGCAACGTGTCGTTTCTGCAGGGAGGCGCACAAGGCAACCCCACCTAAGATCACATACCACATCGTCAGGATCCACAGCAGCAACAGGGGCAAAGCCGCGAAGGAGCCGTAAATTTTATTGTAAGCAAAGAACTTCACCGTCAAAAGCACGAAGCCTTTGTGAACACCATAAAGGGCGATAGAGGTAAGACCTGAGCTGATAAAAGCCGCCCTTGCATGCACCTTAAGATTCGGTACAAGTTTGTAAATCAAATACAAAGAACCCACCAAGACCAGGGTGTTCGACACCGTGGCTGGCAGCACGCGATGAACGAATTGAAATTGCTCAAGCGACGTGAAGCCCACATAAACGGCCAACATAAAGGGAATAACCAAGATGAGGGCCCATTGATAAATCAGACGCTTGTAAAAGGGCCTTGAGTTGCGCACATTCCACACGCGGTGAATGGCGACTTCCATATCATGCAGCAAGCGAATTGAGGTCAGAAAGAGCAACACAGCCCCCGTCGTTCCTAATTTTCCGGCACTGATGTTTTTAAGAAAAATACGAATGAATTTGGTGACGTCACTGCCCGCGGCCTCGCGCATGTTTCGTAACAGCAAGGCTTCGACTTTCGGATAAAAAGCCTCCAGACCCCCGATCGATTGAAAGGTCGCAAGCACCACGGCGATAAAGGGAACCAAGGCAATGGCCGTTGAAAAAGACAAAGAGGCGGCAACCAGAGCTAATTCTCCGTCGCGCATTTGTTGAACCATGTCTTTGACGATGCCCCACAAAGTTTTCAGTCTTTGTTGGCCTTTTTCCCAATTCATTTTTTATCCTGCCTTAAAGGCTGAATCTTTTCTTTACCGCAAAGTCAGAACCGCTGCGTTCGATGACCGCGGCATCACAGTACGGATCGTGCTCAAAGAAAAGATACCAAGAGTGATCAGCAGCTTCACTAAGATATTTCTGTTTTTCTTCCATCAAGGTCAAGGGGTGCAGATCATAACCCATCAACCACGGCGTTTTGACATGGGAGCTGGTCGGCACCATATCACCACAATACAAAAGCGTGTTCGTGCCATCAGTCACTTTCACCACTTGTTGCGCCAAGGTGTGACCGTTTGAAATAATCACAGAAACGCCCGGCAAGATTTCCTGCGGGCCTTCCAAGACTCTTAAAACTCCCGCCTCAAGAAGAGGCTGAAAGTTTGCGGCATAATAACTGGCACGTTCGCGCAGGTTCGGAGTCGTTGCGGTCATTAAATTGTCTTTTTGCACGTAGTACTGCGCTTTGGGAAAAGTCGGCACAAGTTTGCCATCTTTTTCTGTGGTCGCCCCGCCAGCATGATCAAAATGCAGGTGAGTTAAAATCACGTGATGAATGTCTTCTGGTTTTAAGCCGTGGGCTGCCAAAGACTTTAACAGCGAAGGGCCGCTGTCATCCATGGCGTACATTTCTGCAAACTTAGTTCCTAATTTTTCACCGTATTTCGCGACAAAATCTTTACCAAGACCGTTGCCAGTATCGATGAGAATATTGCAGCCCGGGGATTTTAAAAGCAAAGCGCGGGCCTCCATTGGGATGCGATTTTTTTCGTCCGGAGGATTTGAGCGCTCCCATAAAACTTTGGGAACCGTGCCAAACATCGCACCACCATCCAAGCCAAAGAGGCCGGTGGGAATCGGACAGACTTCATAGGCCGCAATTTTCAGATGCGCTTTTTCATTTTCATGATTTGGCGTTTTCATTGGTAATCTCCTCTTCCGTTTTGGCGAAAGCTTCTGGGTTGATAGTTAAAACCCATTCTTTATAAGCAGCATACACCGTTTCAATCGGGCCGGGAGGATGCACTGGACCAACGTGCAAGACTAATTTACCTGGGTAAGGGATGTGTTGCCCTTTTGGCCATAACTCGCGGTTGCCTTCAAGATAGGTGAACAATAACGGAGTCTGCGTGCGTTCAGAAAAAATCGAAACCCCGCGTTTGAATTCTTGTATCTTGCCATCTTTAGAGCGCGTGCCTTCGGGAAAAATAATCAACCAGATGCGCGGCAATTCGGTGAGCAATTTTAAAATCAGATTGATCGCCTCCCCACGACGGTCTTTGCGATCAATCGGAATTGCGCCCAGACAGTGCTTAGAGAAAAACGTGAAAAGCCCGTTACTGAAAAAATAATCTTTCGCCGCAGCAATATATAAATTCAACCAGTACAGGCGCGGCACCGAGGCCGCAATCGACACCGCATCTAAGTGCGAAGCGTGATTGCTGATAATAATTAAGCGCGGCTGGGTTTGATAGATTTCTTTAAACGGCGTCCCTTTGACTTGCAGACGGATATAAAACTTAAAGGCTAAGTTTTTTAAAAAGATCGACCACAAAAAACGCATGAACACACTGAACATATCGATGTGCCGTGTGAACAGAGGTAAGTGTTTTAAGTAAGTCGGCAGTTTGGTCCACTGCTCGTTTTCGTAATCCCAATCTCTCATAGCAAGACCGTCATGACGTAATAATAAATCGGGGCGACAAAGATCAAGCGATCCACGCGGTGAAGGAAATCCCCACGACCGATAATGAATGGACCGACCGTTTTCATGCCCGCATCGCGACGAACCACGGTCATCACCAAATCACCTAGG
Source organism: uncultured Bdellovibrio sp. (assembly GCA_946480995.1). Next base: position 10,406 of record CAMLMF010000009.1, read on the forward strand.
AAACCGCCCAAAGACGCCACTAAGCCCGACGCCAACCAGTACTTGTCAGAACCATCGGGCAGAAGATAGCGCATAGATCCTGCTAAAAAGATCGTTAAGGCCATCGCGACCGCGGTACTGCCGACAGTTCGGCGCGGATTGATGCCCGGGAACATTTTCCAGCCACCAACGTAACGGCTGACCGCTAAGTTCGTGTTGTCACAGAATTCAGTTAAGATCACTAAATACATCACTTGGAAGACGCCATTTGGGAACTTTAAGATAAGACCCAAATGCATAAACGACCATCCCAAAAAGATAAACGCTAACAGCGTTAACGAGATGTACTGAATCATGCGTTTATAAGAATTGCGAATCAGTGGAATCAAACATGCGATCCCTAAAAGGGCCATGGGCATAGCATTGTAAATATCTAAGCGGTCATACCACGCACAAATTCCTAAACCCACAATACCAGCATAACACAACAGAACAAAGTTGCTGCGATGGAACATGCCCATGATTTGGAAAAATATTTTTGCACCTAAGATCGCCAACACAGTTAACAATACGAGTGGCCAAGGTTCTGGAAGACCCATGAAGACAAACATCAAAGGTGCTGCAATCAACCAGCTTTTAATGCTCGCCCAAGATTGCACGAAGTAATAATTCTTGTTACGGAAGAAAAAGACGATCAAGCCCGAAGCAAAGATAATCGACAGAACAATCAAGACAGTTTGGCGGTAAGCATGATTTTCCCATGCCGTAGGCATGGCGATACGTAAAGGCAGGTTGAAAAAATCCATTACTTGATGTCCTCGTCAATGTTGTAGTCTTTGATTTTTTTATAAAGATTCGAGCGAGAAATTTGCAGCACCTTGGCTGCCGACTCGATATCCTGAGTTTGCTTTAAGCACGTGCGAATCGCATGGGCTTCAAACTCTTCAACCAAAGTGTTAAGGCCCTTGTTAAAGTCAATGGCCGTGTAAGAGGGCGCCCCCACAGGGGTTGCCGCCGGTTTTAACCAATTCAAAACATCTTCTTCGCGAATAAATGGCAACGGGGAGGTCAGGCTGAGCTGTTCACACACGCGTTTAAGTTCACGCACGTTGCCTGGCCAGTTGTACTTTTTCAAAGCAGCTAAACCGTCTTCAGCAAAAGTTTTGTTGCGACGAGGACGTTCGGCCTCTAAGAAATGTTTTGCCAGCTCTTCGATATCTTCCAAGCGTTCACGCAAAGGCACAAGTTCCACGCGTTGAGAATTCAAGCGATACAAAAGGTCTTCGCGGAATTCTCCGGCTTTGACCATTTTGTCCAGGGGCTTGTTACTTGCAGCAATCACGCGCACTTTGACTTGCGAACTTTCTTTCGCACCAACCTTGCGCACTTCGCCGGTTTCTAAGAAACGCAAAAGTTTGGCTTGCTGACTTAAAGGCAGGGCTTCGATTTCATCTAAGAATAAATCCCCACCGTGGGCAGCTTCCGCTAGGCCGACCTTGTTTTGGTCCGCTCCGGTGAAGGCCCCTTTGACGTGACCAAACATTTCTGATTCAAAAAGATTTTCTGGTAAGCTTGCTAAGTTCACAGCGATAAACGGACGTTCGCCTTCTTGTTCATGCAATAAACGCGCGACCACTTCTTTGCCGCAACCGGTTTCGCCTTCAATCAGCACTGTGTTTGTTTCGCCACGCAAATCGGCGATGCGCTTTTTAATTTTTTGTGAAGCGGGCGAAGTGCCCACCCATCGCGAACCTTTGCGTTGCGCACTGGGATCGATACTGCGCAAATCCCACAGCGCTTCGATTTTTTCTAAAATCAACAGCACTTCTTCTGGCATTAGTGGTTTTGCTAAAAACTTTTGCGCGCCGGCCTTTAAACAACTTTCCATCAAAGAACGACTGAGGTCCCCGGACATCGCGACGACTTCCAGTTGGTTGTTGTGCTTCACAAGTTTTTCAATGACTTGGGGGCCATCGGCTTTTTTGCCGGGCTCTAAATGCATGTCGACAAAAGCGGCATGATAGAAGCGTTCGTACTGAATAGCCTCAAGTCGAGGTGCGGAAAAAACTTTCCAGTGCGGGGGAATACACATTTTTAAGGATTGGTGCACCAGTTGGTCATCATCAACGATTAATAGAGAAAAAGCTCGAGTTGTTGCCATAGGGTCTTAGTCTGTCCTGTGAAGGTGAGTTTGACTACCTTTACTGCGCATCGTCAGTAGTGACGTGGGCCCTGTTTGTGATTAAACTTAAAAATAGTGGAGGTCCCTATGACCATGAACGCTCTAAAAATTCTTCTTGTTGAAAACATCCATCCGGTCGCGAAGGACGCACTTATGGCCGAGGGCTTTCATGTTGATTTGATCACACACGCGCCTTCGGAATCTGAACTTATTCAGCTTTTGCCAAAGTATGACGTGCTGGGGATTCGCTCAAAAACAGAAGTCACGGCCGAGGTTTTAAGTAAAAACACCCATTTGTTGACTATTGGTTGCTTCTGTATTGGCACCAATCAAGTGAATTTACAAAATGCCCGCGAAAAAGGCGTGCCTGTTTTTAATGCTCCTCATTCGAACACACGCTCGGTGGCAGAACTTGTTATTGCTGAAATGATCGCGTTGTCGCGACAATTGGGAGATCGTAATACGAAGGCTCACGTTGGGGACTGGGTGAAGTCCGCAGAGGGGGCAAAAGAGGTTCGCGGTAAAACGTTGGGTATCGTCGGCTATGGTCACATCGGCAGTCAGGTCAGTGTTCTGGCCGAAGCCATGGGACTTAAAGTGGTGTTCTTTGATATTATCAAAAAATTGCCTTTAGGAAACGCCGTGATGAAGGCGTCGCTCGAAGAACTTTTGAAAGTTTCTGATTTTGTAACTTTGCATGTTCCCGAAACTCCTGAAACCAAAGACATGATCGGTGCCAAAGAAATGGCGCAGATGAAAAAAGGCAGTTACTTAATCAACGCCAGCCGCGGTACTGTGGTGGTGATCGATGCGTTGGTAGAGTTCTTAAAAAACAAACACATCGCCGGTTGTGCGATTGACGTGTTCCCGGAAGAACCAGCCAGCAACAAAGAAAAATTTAAAAGTCCGCTGCAAGGTTTAGCGAATGTTATTTTGACTCCGCACATTGGTGGCAGCACGGAAGAAGCTCAATATGCCATCGGCATGGAAGTCGCGGAAAGTTTCCGTCGCTATTTGAAAATCGGCTCGTCCTCAGGAGCAGTGAATTTTCCAAATGTAGATTTGCCAGTTAAGCAGGGGACTTCGCGCTTGTTGAATGTGCATAAAAATGAACCCGGGGTCCTTGGTGAAATCAATGGTTTGATTTCAAAAGCCGGGGCGAACATCGAAGGGCAGTATCTTTCGACAGACGAAAAAATTGGTTACTTGGTTATGGACGTGCATTCAAGTCAGGCGCCAGCCTTGGCGGCGGACATTAACAAATTAAGCCGTTCTATCCGCACACGTTTGGTGTATTAAGAAAACGGCGCAAGATACTTTTTTAAGTCTTGCGCCAAAGTCATATACGCGCCGGTATCTCGAGCTGTCTGGGTTAGCAGATCTATCGGCAATGGCACAGAGTGGTTTTTGTATTTCAAGGTATAATTTTTTTTACTGTGAAGCTGACCTAAAACAGTCAATCCTGTGCGTGGCAATTTGCGCAGATTTTTTTCTGGGATTACAAACAAGGTCTGCAAGTCGCCAAGATCCCCCAGCCACAACATAATCGGTGAATAGGTATTCATAGCGCAAAAGCGCAATGCTTGCGGATGATTTACTTTTTCACTCCAGTGAATTTCAAAACCTAAATTATTTATTTGCGCCAAAGTGTAAAGGGCCATCGTCAGGCCATCACTGGTATCGATAGCGGCCGTCGCCAAAGGACGAACTTTTTGCGCCAGCTGCCAAGACGGTGCCGGACGGAAAATACGTTCGGGCAATAAGGATTCCTCCCTTTGCAGTAAAAACCGTAAAGCAAGGGCGGGCCCCACGCCCAAGGATTTTTGATCAGCTAGCACCAGGTAATCACCAGCCTTCGCCCCGCTGCGCATCAGGGGTTGCACGGCGGAATGGCCAAGAATGCTTGAGGTCATGACGTGATCTTGGGCATAACCCGAATCGCCGCCTAATAGGGGCACGCGCATTTTTTGACAGGCTTTTTTTACCGTAGTAAAAAAGCGTGTTTTGATTTCGGCAGGGGTGTTAAAGGCCCATTGGGTAGATAAAGTTAAGCCCAAGGCTGTGGCACCACTGGCGCAATGATCAGAAACGGAACTGGCGACAGTCAACCACGCCCAGGTTTCAGGTTCTTGGTAAAGGCCCTGACTGATTTCTTCACCCAGCGAGTCCGTCGAGGTTGTAATAAAATTTTTTGGTCCGACTTTGACGATTTCGCAGTCGGCTTCAAACAAGTGATTCACTTGGCGAGGGGACCGGACTTGCGCACCTAGAATTTTTTTTAATTCAGAATACTCGTGAAGTTGTTTCATAAAGAGTTTTCCGATCTGTTTTGCGCAAATCTAAATTCGCAAAGCGGCCAGCTTTAAATCTTTTTAAAGAACTTTCCCTGGATTCATAATGTTGTCAGGATCAAAAACTTTCTTAATCCCGCGCATGAACTCGATTTCCGCATCAGAGCGAGTAAAATTTAAAAAAGATTTTTTAGTCAAGCCGACACCGTGCTCTGCTGAAATAGAGCCGCGATACTTTTTAACTGCATCAAAGACCATGACGTCGACTTTGCGGCACTCTTTGACGAATTCTTCTTTCGACATGCCTTCAGGGCGCAGGATGTTGATGTGTAAGTTCCCGTCACCGATATGGCCGAACCACACGACTTCCCACGTTGGGTAAGCTTGGGACAAGACTTTATCAAGATCTTCCATAAATGGCGGAACTTTAGAAATTGTGACTGCGATATCGTTTTTGTATGGAGAATACTTTGCCAATGATTCAGAGATGTCTTCGCGGTAACGCCAGAAGGTCGTTGCTTGCACTTCGGATTGGCTGATCACGCCGTCTAAAACCCAGCCTTGTTCCATGCAATGACCGAAAACTTCCAAAGCATGTTCTTCATCTTGTTCATTGCGGGTTTCAACTTCGGCTAAAACATAAAAAGGTGCTGCAGTTTCCAGGGGTGCAGGCAGTCCCGTATTTTCTAAGACTCTTTTTAAAGCTTTATCCGAAAACATTTCAAAGGCGACAAGTGCTGTTTTCGTTTTAAATTGCGCAAAGATTTTCATCACGGCATCAAGACCGCTCACAGCCATCACCAAAACTTTCATGGGTGGTGGGTTCGGGGCAAGTTTAATAATAGCCTCTGTGATAAATCCTAATGTGCCTTCCGAGCCGATAAATAAATGGCGAAGGTCATAACCTGTGGCGTTTTTTACCAAGGCATTGTTCAGTTCTAAAACCTCTCCCGTACCAGTCACAACTTTTAAGCCAGCAACCCAGTCACGTGTCAGACCATAGCGCACAACTTTAATACCACCGGCATTCGTGGCGATCGTGCCGCCCATTTGGGCTGAACCTGCGGCTGCGAAATCGACGGGATAAAATAATTGTTTTGAAAGTGCGAACTCTTGCAAAGCTTCTGTGACAACGCCGGGTTCGATAACCACGGTTTGATCGACAGGGCTGAATTCTTTGATCTTGTTCATTTGATCAAACGACACGACGACTTCGCCCTGTGTGGCCACGGCAGCACCCGATAAACCCGTACGGCCGCCTGAAGGAATCAAGGCGATTTTACTTTTACGTGCCCATTTTACTAATTTAACAACATCATCTGTGCTGCGCGGAAAAACAATCGCTGACGCTTTGACGTCGAAATAAGTTGTCCAGTCCTTGCCCCAATACTTCAGACTTTCCTCGTCAGTTTTAATTTGCTCTTTGCTTAAAATACTTTCGAGTTCTGCAATAAAGGTAGACACAGGGGCTTCCTATTCTTTGTCGAGGCGGGCTCGCGAAAATGTTCTTAAGGTTCTGATTCTAAAGAAAGCGTAGACGGGACACAAGCCCCACGCGGCGGTGACAAGACCATAAAGTCCGATATAGGCCCAAAAAGGACCGCCAGCAATGGCATAGGTCGTCAGTAAGACGCCTAAGATAAACCTGATGCTGCGATCCCAAATGGCGACGTTACATTTCATATTATTTTAGAAGCTCTTGCAATTCACCTGATTGGTACATTTCCATCATGATGTCGCTGCCGCCAACAAGTTGCTTGTTGATGTACAATTGCGGAATTGTCGGCCAGTTGCCGTACTCTTTGATACCGTTACGGATTTCTTCGTCTTCCAAAACATTGATGTCGTGGAATTTTACGCCGATGTCTTGCAAGATCGCGCACGCACGTGCTGAAAAACCGCACATTGGGAATTGTTGAGTGCCTTTCATGAAAAGCACGATTTTGTTTTCGTTCAGAAGATTTTCAATTCTTTCGTTTACTGATGCCATGATAGTTCCTTTAATTATTTAATTTTAGTTTTGATCGACAACGCATGCACTTCGCCGGTCTTTAATTCCGGACCAAAGCACGACATCACATGCTGATGTTGTTGAATGCGCGACATTCCTGCGAAAGCTGAGCTTTCCACAAAAACTTCATAGTGATCCTGGGTGCCCGTCAGGTCATAGACCTCGACTTTACATTCCGGGTAGTGCTTCTCTAAACGTTCTTTCATTTGATCTGGTGTCATAGAAGGGGAACGTAGCAGAGGAGCCCTGCGAAGTCAGCTTGAAGTCAGCACGTCTCGTCTTGAATGACGCCCAATGTCGCTGTACTATGGCACTATGTTTGGACCAAGCCATCGCCTCTTAAAAATATTCTCCCTCGCTGGGCTCGCCGTGCTCTTTTATTTCTTCGCCCGTTTAGAATTCCTGCTGTGGAATTGGAGCCTGTTTCAAAATAAGCCGACTTTAGACGTCCTGTGGTCGTTCTTCGTTGGTTTGCGCTTTGATATCTCGGCCGCCTTAAGTGTTGTGGCGCCGTTGCTTTTAGTGGCCTTTATCCCGTGGCCGCGCCGATTCCAAGGAGTGTGGGAATCCTTTACCTGGATCACTTTTGCCATCTTACAGGTGCCATTTTTGACTCTGAACCTGGTTGATACAGAATTTATTAATTTTGTCGGCCGGCGTTTTACGTCAGACAGTTTTTTTATTTTGGG
>CAMLMF010000010.1 GCA_946480995.1 uncultured Bdellovibrio sp.
TTTTTAAGGCGCAAGAGCTTGGAATTCGCGCCACCTTCTTAAGTTCGACCTTAACCCGAGACGAGCGCGACAGTCGGCAAGAGCGCCTGGCGCAAGGGGAGTTCCAACTTTTGTATGTGACCCCAGAGCGTTTTCGTAAGCCCGAATTCTTAGCGGCAATAAAAAATCGCAAAATCCAACTTTTGGCGGTCGATGAAGCACACTGTATTTCGCAATGGGGGCATGATTTCCGTCCCGATTATTCGCGTGTGGGCGAGTTCCGCGCCCTGTTGGGAAATCCTCCGACCTTGGCATTGACGGCGACGGCCACGCCCGAGGTGCAAAAAGATATTTTATTAAAATTAAATATGCCTGATGCAGAAATTATCTCTGCCGGGATCGAACGTCCAAATTTGGCGCTGAACGTGCATGATGTTTATGGCCTAGATGAAAAAATCCGTGCGATCGTGGCCTTTCGTCATCAGCAAAAAGGTGCTGCGATTATTTACTGTTCGCTGATTCAAACTTTAAAAAAAGTTTCCTCAGCCTTACATCGTCTGGGTATGGAGCACTTGGTTTATCATGGTGATTTGTCGCCGCAAGATCGTAAACGCAATCAAAAACGCTTCATTAGCGAAGAGCAACCTTTGATGATTGCAACCCCCGCATTTGGCCTGGGCATTGACAAGTCCAACGTGCGCGTTCTGGTGCGTGTGGAAATGCCAAATTCCTTAGAGTCCTATTTTCAAGAGGTCGGGCGCGCCGGCAGAGATGGCATAGAATCGTCATGTCATTTGCTCTATGACCAAGATGATGTCACGATTCAGATGGAGTTTTTAAAGTGGTCGCATCCCGAACCAGACTTCATTCGTAAAATCTATCAGCTGATTGAAGAAAAGCGCATGCAAGTCGATCAAGGTGGTTTTGATTTTTTGCGCGAGCAAATGAATTTTCGCAATCGCCGCGATTTCAGGTCCGAAGCTGCGGTCAGCATTTTAGAACGCTGGGGTTGTTTGACGAAATCTGAAGATCCGTTTCCGTATGCCTGCGTGCAGGAACCCAGCGACGAGCAATTTGCGGCGGAAAATGGGGTTGAGATTTTAAAAGCTCAGAATACGAAGTTACTCAAAATGGTTCAGTGGTCGACCCAAGATTCAGAATGTCGACTGAATCAGGTGTATCACTATTTTGGTCATGCTCACACGGCGCCTTGTGGAAAGTGTGACATCTGCCAAAGACAATAAAGGAGTCGGACATGAAAGCTATTTGCACATTCGTGATGACATCTCTTTTAGCACTGAGCGCGTGGTCTTTACCTCGGCTACCTTTGGAAAAATTAAAAATGCCTGCGGGGTTTAAGATAGCGGTGTGGGCAGAAGTGCCCGGCGCGCGATCTTTGGCGCAGGCTCCGGATGGGCGAATTTTTGTGGGCACGCGAAGTGGTGACAAAGTTTATGTTGTGCAAAAAGGCAAGACAGAGGTTTTGGCGTCAGGCCTCGATACACCAAATGGCGTCGCCTATCGCGATGGTAAACTTTACGTCGCAGAAATCAGTCGCATTTTAGAATTCGACGTCAGCGACAGTAAAAAAATCGGATTAAAACCTGTGCGTATTTTAGACGTGAAGTTTCCTTCGGACACTCATCATGGTTGGAAGTTCATTCGTTTTGGACCTGACGGAAAGCTGTATGTCCCTGTGGGGGCGAATTGCAACGTCTGCGAAGGTGGTACTGACTATGCACGCATTTATCGCATTGACGTCAATAGCAAAACCAAAGAAGTCATTGCCGAGGGTGTGCGCAATACTGTCGGCTTTGATTTTCATCCCGAAACAAAAGAGCTGTGGTTCACAGATAATGGCCGAGATTGGCTGGGGGATGATCGTCCACCGTGCGAATTGAATCGACTTAGTAAAGACAAAGAACACTTTGGTTTTCCCTATTGCCACGGCAAAGACATTTTAGATCCTGATTTTGGCAAAGGAAAAAAATGCGCTGACTATACAGCTCCTGTGGTTGAGTTGCGCGCCCACGTCGCCCCTTTAGGTATGCGATTTTACACAGGCACGCAGTTTCCAGCGCAATATAAAAACAGCATTCTTTTGGCGGAACACGGTTCATGGAATCGTTCCAAGGCGCAAGGTTACCGTCTGACATTTGTAAAGCTTAACGGAGCGAAGGCAGAAAAAACGGAAACCTTTATTGACGGATGGTTGCAAGGGGACTCTGCCTGGGGACGTCCGGTGGATGTCGAAGTTTTACCTGATGGGGCGCTGTTGGTTTCTGACGATAAGGCGAACGTGATTTACAAAGTCACGTATCAGAAAGGTTCCTAGTGGTTACAAAGCGTCCGCACTCTTCTGTTGATTTTCCAGATCCTCGCGAAACTTTGGCTGAGGGAATTATCGCCGTGGGTGGAAAGCTTGATGTGGGGACGTTGTATCAGGCTTACTCGCGGGGCATTTTCCCCTGGCCTCAGCCTGGATTCCCGATGTTATGGTTTTCGCCTGAAAACCGCGGCATTATTGATTTCAAAGATTTCCGTGTTCCAGAAAGTTTGCAACGCTTTCGTCGCAGGCATCCTGAAATTGAATATTCGGTGAACAAAGACTTTCGCCACGTGGTGGAAGAGTGTGCACGCCAGCCTCGCCCAGGGCAAGATGGCACATGGATTTTGCCGGTGATGAAGAAAGCGTACGTGGATTTTTTTGAAGCGGGTTACTGTTTATCCGTGGAAGTGCGCGAAAATAATATTCTTATCGGTGGGATTTATGGCGTCCTGGTTGAGGGAGTGTTTAGTGGCGAAAGCATGTTCTATAAAAAGCCCAATGCTTCAAAGTTAGCTCTGTGGTATTTGGTGGAGCTTTTACAGTCCCAGGGGCACGAATGGATGGATGTGCAGATGGTCACTCCGGTTGTTGCCAGTATGGGGGGCAAGTATGTGTCCAGGGATCAGTACCTAGAAATGCTGGAAAAACGTCATGAGGACTTAGGGTTTGCCCCCGCCTAAAGGGCCCAAAATTGTTATTTGTCCAATCCATAGACAAGCGAAATCGCACTCATTAGGCTCGGGTCAGGGCATAGGGGTTGCACCAGGGAACTCCGATTGTAAACCTGTATGTTACCGGAGGACCGATGTCTAAAGCGAGCCTAATCGCCAAAAGCCTAATCACATTTTCCTTGCTAAGTCAGAACTTAGCGATGGCGCAAAACAAACAACCGATGATGGTGGAAAGACCTCAGCAATTCGTTTTGTTTGCTTTTGATGGATCTTATAATAACGATATTTGGCAATATTCTCGTGATTATACTCGCCATAAAAAGAACAACGGCATCGACACGCGTTTTACCTTCTTTATTAATCCCGTTTATCTTTTAAGTCCTGCAACAAAATCGAACTATAAAGCTCCAGGTGGCAAAAGTGGTTCTGCGATTGGTTGGGGTGACAATAACAATGATATCGCAGATCGCGTCGATCAAATGAATGATGCTTATGCTGAAGGGCACGAGATCGGTTCGCACGCCGTTGGCCATCATGATGGCAGCACGTGGACAGAACAAGATTGGGACTCTGAGTTTTCTCAGTTCAACAATATCGTAGAAAATTTATTTTCTTTAAATAAATTGCCAGTGACGCCACGTCAGTACAGCCAATTAAATTTCTTAAAAGACATCGTGGGCTTCCGTGCCCCGCAATTGGGAGTTAGTAAAGGTCTGTGGCCAACTTTAGCCAAGTTCGGTTTCAAATATGACACTTCTAAAGTTGATTTTGAAAACTATTGGCCGAAACAAAATGCGCAAGGCACATACAACTTTCCGTTAGCACAGGTTAAAGAACCAGGTGGTGCTCGTCGTTGGATCTCTATGGATTACAACTTTTGTGTGCGTGATTCTGCGCGTATCTTAAGTGAAGATCCAGGGGCGATTGATATCGTCGCGAAAGATCCTAAAACAGGAAAGACTATTAAGAATAACGACAGAATGTGTTTAAAAGCGATCACGGCTGAACAAAAAGCTTTGGTTAAAAAGAACATGATGGATATCTATCGTTCCTATTTTGCAACCAACTATTATGGCAACCGTGCGCCAGTGCATATCGGTCATCACTTTTCGCCTTGGATGAGCGGCGCTTACTTGGAAGTATTCTATGAGTTCGCCAGCGAAGTATGCTCTAAGCCAGAAGTTAAATGTGGTACTTATGCAGAGCTTTTGAAGTTTGTTGAAGGTAAATCAGCGACCGAGATCGCGGCTTTACAAAACGGCAACTTCGAAAAATTGCCTCGTCCAAAATCAGCGATGATGGCACGTCACTTGGACCTTGATATCAACATGAAAGCGGATGCTCAAGCGTTGAAGTTTGCTTTTGTCGGTCGCGATGCGAAAATGGCCGGTTTGCAGAAGTTCGTTTCCGTGGGTGGCGTTACAAAAGAACTTAAGAATGAAATTTCTTTGCAAGACATCCGTGCTTTGGTTCCGGTGGGTGAAGATGCGATGGTTCGTGTCTCTGTTAAAGACCGTATGAACAAAGAAATCGCGACTTCAACTTATAAAATTGATCAAGTCGGCACGGGCAACGAAGTTGTTGGTACTGAGAATATCGAACAAAAATGGTTGGAAGGTCACTTGGCTGGCGCTCATGCTGAGGACGCTCAAGACACTCGAGGACACTAATGCGTTTTTTTAAAATTGTTCTTCTGGCATTTCTTGCAGGACAATTATCTGGGTGTGACGGTAACGTCGCACCCAATTCTATTTTAAGCGACAACGGTTTTGAAAGTGTCATTTACGGGACGAATTCAATTCAAGAAGTTCCGGCGGGGCACCCCAATGCGGATGCCAGTGTCGTCTTGGTAAAAAAAGAAGCCTATAACTTGTTTCACCAAAAAAACATGGCTTATACGGTTTCAGAAGTTTACGGCATTGACGATTTTCCGTGGACGGCCCAACCTTCGTTAGGATTCTGTTCAGGCTTTTTAATTGCAGAAGACATCGTCTTAACTGCAGGTCACTGTGTAGCCGAAGAAAACATCTGCGCGAATATTCAAGTGGTCATGAATTACGATAAGGGTCGAATAAACTCCGCAATGAGTGCGGTGGAGTGCCAAGAAATCCTTAAAACTAAGAATGATATCATTGGTCAAGGGATGGACTATGCCTTGATCAAGCTTAAAAAAAGTATGGGCATTATGCCAGTCAAAGTGGCGCAGCAAGAAGCCACCCTGGGTGATCGCCTGTATACATTGGGATATCCATTGGGGAGTTTTAAGAAAAAAGCGACAGGCATCGTCCGTCAAGTGCTCCCTGACAGCGGAATTTACATCGCCAATTTAGATATTTTCGAGGGAAACTCGGGCTCGCCGGTTTTTTCGGAAAAAACCCATGAGTTGGTTGGGGTTGTTTCTGGCGGTGAAGACGATTTCGTTAAAGATTCCAAGGAAGAGTCCCTTTTGCGCGTTAAACGTTGCGCGAACAGGGGCTGTAAGGGCGAATTCATCACGCCGATTCAGAAAATCCTAGCGGACTCTGGCAAATAGACGTAGTTTAAGCCCATGCTTTTGCTTAGTACATACAAACTTGAAAAGTCGTTCGCCGGTCGCACCCTGTTTCGCAATGTCAGCTTGGGCATTGAAGATGGCGAGCGTGTTGGTTTAGTTGGTCCGAATGGTGCCGGTAAATCTACCTTATTACGTATTATCGCCGGCCAAATGGAAGCGGACTCGGGCGATGTCACCGGGAAAAAAGGTTTGCGCCTTGGTTTCTTGGAACAAACGCCTTTATTTAAACCTAAAGAAACCATCATGGAAGCGATCTTAAGCAAGTGTCGCGACCAACAAGAATCCTTGGGCCCTGCTTACGAATGGATGGCGCGTTTAGAGCTGTCACAATTCGGCGAAGACTTTTTAGTCGAAGATCTTTCGGGCGGCTGGCGCAAACGTGTGGCCTTGGCTCGCGAATTAATTTTAGAACCTGAATTGCTCATGCTCGATGAACCGACGAATCACTTGGACGTGACCAGCATCCTGTGGTTAGAAAATTTCTTAGAGCGTGCTCCGTTTGCAACTTTGATCATCACCCATGATCGTTTGTTCTTACAGCGCGTGACTAATAAGATTTTTGATTTGGATCCGAAAAATCCGAATTACTTGTTAGCGATTAACGGTGGCTATTTAGAATATCTTGAGGCCAAAGATCTTTTATTGCGTGGGCAAGAACAACGCGAGCTAGTGATGAAGAACACCTTACGCCGTGAAACAGAGTGGTTGCGTCGGGGGGCAAAAGCTCGTCAGACAAAACAAAAAGCGCGTATTGAAAGAGCCGGGACGTTGAAAGACGACGTTGCCGAGATTTCTTCTAAGAACTTAGCGCGTGTTGCAAAAATTGAATTTAAAGATGCTGAACGCAATCCGCAGAAGTTGATGCATGTCGAAAATATTTCGAAAGCCTATGATGAGCGCGTGCTCTTTAAAGATTTCACTTATTTGGTGAATCCGAAAACGCGTTTGGCGTTGTTAGGTGATAACGGAACTGGTAAGTCGACGTTGATCCGTATTTTGTTGGGCGAAGAACAGCCCGATTCAGGCAAAGTGTCGCGTGCTGACAAACTGAAAGTCGCGTACTTTGAACAGAATCGTGAAACTTTGAAGCCGAAAGAGTCGGTATTAAAAAATATCGTTTCAGAAGGTGATTACGTCTATTACCAGGGCAATTATGTGTTTGCGCGCAGTTACCTAGAACGTTTCATGTTCAGCCGTCAGCAAATGGATCTGCCGGTTGAAAAGCTATCAGGCGGGGAGCAAAGTCGTTTGCGTCTGGCGCAGTTGATGTTGAACGAGGCGCAAGTTTTGATTCTCGATGAGCCGACGAATGACTTGGACGTTGCGACGTTAACAGTTTTAGAAGAATCCCTCAGAGACTTTAACGGTGCCGTGATCTTAGTAACCCATGATCGTTACTTTATGGATCAAGTGGCTTCACAAATCATGGCCTTCCATAAACGTCCGGATGGCAGTACCACGATGGAAAACTTCGCCGGCTACTTGCAGTGGGAAGAATGGTTCGAAGAGCAGAAAGAGCTTGAAGCGGCGGAATTACGTCGTGAAGCTGATGAACGCAAAGCCGCTGCGAAATCGGGTGGCAAAGGTGGCAAGCTTTCGTTCAAGGAAAAGTATGAACTTGAAAATATGGAAGGCATTATCTTGGATCTTGAAGATAAATTGGGTGCAGCCCAGTTGGAATCAAGTAAGCCAGAGGTCGCTAGCCAAGCCAGCAAAGTGCAAGAGCTGTATGCGCAGATCGCAGATATTCAAGGCAAGCTTGAAAAGTTGTACGCGCGTTGGGCAGAGCTAGAGAAAAAAGAAAAGGGTTCGTAAGAACCCTTTTTCGCAATCAATCTTCTAAGTAAGATTTCAATTCCTGTAAGTGGTATTTCCAACCGACTGAAACGTCAGACATGGTTTTTTTCTTTTTCTTCTCATCCGTGAAGGTGTTCCAGCCTTCGTGGGTTACGGTCACTACGGAATGCTTACCGTCTTCGTTGATCGTGATTGTGCATTGAGTTTGCTGGCTTTTATCCCAGTTTTTTTCTTTCCATGTGAAAGTGATTTCTTGCTTAGCTTTGACGGCGATAACTTCGCCCGAAGCGAGTTGTTTGCCACCAGCATCGTCCAGCCAGGCTTCGCGGAACTTGCCACCTTTTTTAGGTTCTAAGGTGACGTCTTCGCTCCACCAGTTTTCTAGCTCGTCGCTGTCAGTCAGCGCACCCCACACTTCGGCTGGGGACGCATAGATTTTTATCGATTCTTGGACGTTGTCGTTCTTCATCGGGCTATTTCACTTTTTTCAGGATGAAATCACCTTGAAAGCCGCGGGTGCTGCTTCTCCATGAGCCGAGATAGTGACCATCGATAAAGACCCCTTGGAAGTTCGCTTCGTAAGGGACATTTGTAATTCGGCCAAGCTTGCCGGTCATAATAAGTTTTGGTGGTGCAGCCTCAGGTTGGTAAGAGGTAGCTAAGATCAAAGCTAAATCGTTGCTGGGATCATCACTACGTTGAAACTCTCCCACCAACTGGGGCTGAAGTTTTTTAACAGTGGAAGGCGCAACCGATGCTGAAGAGTTCTTCCCGCCGGCAGATGGATCCACTTCTTTTTCCATTACGTAAAGAATCAAAGTTCCTTTGAAGGTAACTTTTCCGTCCAGAATGTTTTCGCCAACATATGTTCCGGCAATGCTTTCGTATTGACGGCGCAGTCTTTCGTTAAATTCTGTTTCAGAGTTGCCTGGCTTGTTAGAGGCACTAGAGATCAAAGTAAGCTCAAGCTTGCCGATATCCCCAGAAACGGTGATCGCATCGCCATTGATCTTTTGGCCAGAGACATTTGCATTGATTGTATGAACGTCATCGGCTTCCAAATTTTCTTTGGAATTCGTCAAAATTAATTCGCCAGTTTCTGGCACGAAGCGCGCTTTGAAGCTGGTGTTAGGATCCACAGAGTTCATCTTTTTAAAGTTTCCGCGCATGACTTTTAAATAACGTTCTTCGCCATTCGCGTTTTTTCCAGCTTCGACTTCTAAGGTAAACATGCGCAGTTCAACGGGCTGTGTGAACGTGTCCGTGGTCATAGTGCCACGGTACAGTCCTTCAACGGGCTTATATGTCTGAATCAGTTTTTCTCTTTCAGCGGCCTCTTTGGCATTGACCCTAGAGCTGTCTTTATCAAACGCACAGGCACTGAGACTTAAAATAGCGGCAAATAGAATTAATTTTTTCAACATTTCTTAGGTCCTTATTTCTTATATTCGTTCATGCCTGAATCGTCAGGGATCAATTCGTCACGCACAGCCGCCCATTCGTTCAGGGCTACTGCATAATTACCCACGGCTTGGCTGTATTGCACTTCGGAATCGAAGAAGTTGTTCATTGCAGTGATCAAAACTGAAATGTCTGTACGACCTTGGGTGTAAGAGCGATTCAGTTCTTGCGAAGCCTTTTCACGGAAGCCTTTTTGCTTTTCAGCGCTTTGGACGATTGCATAAGTGGCTTCCACTTGGCGTTGCGCTTGCGCTTCAGAATCTGTTGATTCAGAAAGTTGGCGGCTGAGGCGTGTGTCTTCTAAATCCTTGGTCAATTTTCTATTGATGATGGTTTCGTTTTGCACGTCCGAGCCAAAGTTATATTGAAACTTTAAACCCGCATAGTATTTCGGACGCGTCCCGCCCGTCAGTTGTGAATAAGAACCACTGGCTGTTTCATCGACACCAGAGGAATACATTTTTCCGACAAAGTTCAAAGTCGGATAGCTGAGTGACTCTGCCGCTGTTAAAGACTCTTTCGCAGCATCGACGCGTAATTTTTGCGAACGGATAGAGCGCAAGTCTTCGACTTTTTTAGCTGGCAACTTAGGGACTGGAGGGATTTCCTTCGGCACTTCGAACTTGATTTCTGTGCCAGGCTCTAAAGCCAACATGGTAGCTAACTTTTCCATACTTTGAATGTAGGTTACTGACGCTGTTTTTACTTTTTGTACGCGGGTTTCGAACTCCGCTTGAATTTGTGGAAGGTCCCCGGGATTGGAATAGCCTAAAGAAGTTTTACGTTTTACCGCATCGACCAATTTTTGATAACGTTCTCGTGAATTCACGGACTCTTTAAAGTTTTCTTGTGCGACATAGGCTGTCCAGAATTGGCGAATCGCACTTAAGACGACTTCTTCAAGTTCATTAGCTCGAGCCACAGAGTTGGCTTGAAAAGTGAGCTCTGCCGCATTGACCACGCCACGATCCGCAACTCCAAAAAAGTTACCCAGCAAAGACTGCTCTAAAGTTACGCCTGCACTGTCTAAAGTTTGCTCGCCCGGTGGCGGTGTGGTGGTGACTCCGTCAATTTCTGTTTTTTGTGAAAGACGACTGAGTTCTAAGCCCAGTATGGTGCCCGTGGTGAATGGCTTTAGTAAGCTCGCTGTGGTTCTGTAGCGTTCATACTTTGCTGTGTTTTGTGTGGTACTAGTCAGGATCGAAGCGGACTTGTCGTATTCAAATCCTGATTCGACCAAAAGCTTCCAATCATAGGCAGACAATGCCTTTACGGGATCAAGGCGGTACTGTTGGTATTTCAAATTTACTTCAGCCGTTAAGGGGCTTTGTTTTAAAACCAGCTCTGCCACAGTTTTTTGATTTAGTGTGATTGTCTTGCCAGAGCTAGGTGCTGTTTGCGCCCACGCCGTATTTACCAGGGCTGCAGATGTTGCCAGAGTCAAAAATATTTTTACCATACGATTTTTGTTCCTATCTCAAAGTTGTCTTTTTGCAGGGCAATTTCATTTTCGTTTTTTAAGTTGCGTTGAGTCCACTCTGTGAACACCGACCATTGCGGGTTTAAGGCGACATCAAGACCTAGCCCGAGGGCTTCAAAGGTTGCTGACTTGGAAAAAGTCGCAAACTCATTGGCGCTGTTTTGCGTGTAATTTAAAGTTCCAAATTGCGGTGATAAAGTCGCAGACAACCAAGGCAGGCGATGCCATTGCGCCATGAACAGTGGTCCTGCTGCAAAAAGAGTGGTGTTTAAGCGCGCGTCATCGATGGTATAGCCAGAGTTTAATTTGATGTCGGTGGCTTGCGACGCGAAGTGCGCTTTACCACGCACGCCAAAGCGCCAGGTGAAATCTTGCAGTTCAAAATGGCGCGACAAAACACCCAGTTCAAGTCCTGGCATCACCGTGCCAGAGTTCTTGTCCAAATCGAAAGTATTCACGCCGTCTTTTTTTGCTTGTCCCGCACTTTGAAAAGTTTGCGCCGAAAAGCCTGCGAAATAACTCCAAGAGCGGGTGATGATTTGCGGGCGAGGGTCTTGCAACTTGAGCATACCTGGGACTTGCGCGTCGGTGGCGCTAGCGCGTTCAATGCCAGTGCTTTTGGTTTCTGCCAAAGCTTGATCTCGAAGGGAGATTTCTGGAGTTTCTGCTGCGGTACAAACGGTCGCGAAAAACGCAGAAAAAAGAAGGACTGAAATGCGTGCGGAAACTTTCATTTTTACCTCGAGAACGGCCTAAATTCTATGCGGCGTCAGGAATAGTCTGCCGGCAGGAGGGTGTCAACCAAGTTTGCCCTGATTTGGCCCCCGAATAACGCAGCATTTTCGCAGGCCTTCTGGGCGATGTGTTGAAGCAAAATCGTAATGACTAATTTGCGCCAATTGCCTAGAGTGTCGAGATCTGTGAGGGGTGCCCAAATGAAGATTTCGGATATTTCGATTAAGAATCCGGTATTTGCGTGGATGTTAATGTTTGGACTGATGATTTTCGGTCTGATTTCCTTTTCGCGAATGGGCGTCAGTCAAATGCCTGACGTCGACTTCCCGACGGTCAATGTCAGTGTCACGCTTGCCGGCGCAGCCCCCGAGGTCATGGAAACTCAAGTCGTCGATCCGATTGAAAGCTCGTTGATGACGGTCGAAGGCATCCAATCGATCAAGTCGTCCAGTAAAACAGGTTCTGCCTCGATCACTGTTGAGTTCGATCTCGATCGCAATATCGACGTCGCTTTACAAGACGTACAAGCCAAGGTCGCGGCTGTACAACGTTTGTTACCTGATGACGTGGACGCTCCGACCTTGTCAAAAACAAATCCCGACGATCAGCCGATCATTTGGTTGGCATTAACTTACGAAAAAGAAGATCCTGAATTTTTAATGCAATACGCGCGTGATTATCTGAAAGATCGTTTCACGACAGTCGAAGGGGTCGGCGATATTTTCTTGGGTGGTTACACGGATCCGGTTATGCGTGTGCGTGTTCGTCCTAAGGATTTAATGCGTTATAATATTTCTGTGAATGACGTCATGGATGCTATTCGCACAGAGCATTCAGAACTTCCCGGTGGTTACATTGAAACCGACAAAAAAACTTTCAACGTGCGCACTATGGGTGAAGCAAAAACGGTGGAAGAGTTCCGCTCTATCGTGATCAGCCGCCGTGCCGGTGCTATCGTCGCAGATCCCACGAACATGGTAAAATTATATCAAGTCGCAGATGTCAGCATGGGCTTAGATAAAATCACGCGCCTGTCACGCTTTAACGGCAAGACCGCGTTGGGTTTAGGTATTCGTAAGCAACGTGGGACGAATGCTGTGGCGGTGGCGACGGCGATCAAAGAAAAAATCAAAGAAGTTCAGCCGCAATTGCCTGAAGGTATGAAAGTTCAAGTCAACTTTGACAGTACAAAGTTTATCGAACAATCGGTCGGTGAGTTGAACAAGCATTTGATCTTGGCGGTGATCTTGACATCCTTGGTGTGCTGGTTGTTCTTGGGCAGTTGGTCAGCGACCTTTAACGTCTTGTTGTCTATTCCCACATCTTTGTTGGGGGCCTTTATCGGGCTTTACTTCTTGGGCTATACGCTCAATATGTTTACGCTGTTAGGCTTAACATTGGCGATCGGTATCGTGGTCGACGACGCCATCATGGTTCTGGAAAATATCTTTAGGTATAACGAAAAAGGTCGTGGTCGCATTGAATCGGCGATCCTTGGCGCCCGCGAGATTTCCTTCGCTGCTATGGCTGCAACCGCGGCCGTTATTGCGATCTTCTTACCGGTGGCTTTCATGAAGGGCATCATCGGGAAGTTCTTTATGCAGTTCGGGGTGACGATTTCAATCGCCGTATTCTTGTCGTTGGTTGAATCTTTAACGATCACGCCCATGCGCTGTGCGGGGTTCGTGCATCACGGCGAGCGCACGACGAAAATCGGTCGTGGCTTTGAAGCCTTCATGGAGTCTTTAAAAGTTTCCTATGAAAAATGGTTGAAGATCAGCTTAAATCATCCGTGGAAAGTTTTAGTCGGTTCGATGATCTTTGTGGCTGTTTCGTTCGTATCGATTCGTTTTATGAACAAGGAAATGAGTCCTGCTGCCGATCAAAGTATTTTCATCGCGAAGTTGATGTTGCCGGTGGGAACTTCTTTGCCTTACACAGACATGCAGACGAAGAAAGCCGAAGAGTGGTTGCTGTCTCGCCCAGAAGTGCAACAAGTTTATGCTGCCATCGGTGGTTTCGGCGGGGGCGTTTCGGATGCGAACTCGACGATGATGTTCGTGACTTTAAAAGATCGCAAAGACCGGGGCAAAGATCCGGAAACAGGCAAAACATTGTCGCAACAAGAGTTCATGCAAGTGGCTCGTAAAGGTTTAAGCGCGATTCAAGATGTGCGTCCGGTCTTGATGGACTTATCACAACAGGGCTTTTCTGGTGGTCGCGGTTATCCGATTGAATTTACAATCTTGGGCTCTGACTGGGATAAACTTGCTAAGTACACGCAAGACATCATGAAAGAAATGGAAGCCAGCGGTCTGATGGTCGACGTGGATTCGAATTACTTGTTAGGTATGCCAGAGATTCAAATCCGTCCGGATCGAACTGCGGCAGCCCAACACGGTGTCAGCATCAACTCCATTGGTTCGTCGGTGAATGCTTTGATCGGTGGTGTAAAGGTCGGTGAATACCCACAAGGCGGGCACCGTTACGACATCAAAGTTAAATTAGTGGATCAGGGTGATCCGATGAACGAGATCAAGTCTTTGTTTGTCGGCAACAGTCGTGGAAACTTAATTCCTTTGCCGCGAGTGACGAAAGAAGAAGTGGGTTCAAGCTTACAGGCGATCTCTCGTTCCAATCGTCAGCGTGCGATCACGATCACGGCCAACTTAAAGCCGGGGGCTTCTCAGCAAGCAGCGATGACTTACATTGAAGCTGCTGGCAAAAAAATGTTTGAGCCAGGTTACATGATCGATCAAGCGGGTAGCTCGAAAACATTTAAAGAGTCTTTTCAAAGTTTGATCTTTGCCTTGGTGTTAGGCCTTGTGATTGCCTACATGGTTTTAGCAAGTCAGTTCAATTCGTTTATTGATCCGATCACAATCTTAGTGGCGTTGCCATTCAGCTTTAGTGGGGCCTTCTTTGCCTTGTTGATGACCGGGCAATCTTTAAATATTTACTCGATGATTGGTTTGTTGTTGTTGATGGGGATCGTGAAAAAGAATTCGATCTTATTGATTGAGTTCACCAATACGGTCCGAGATCGCGGCACCTTGGGTGCGAAAAACGCGTTGATCGAAGCATGTCCTGTGCGTCTTCGTCCGATCCTGATGACGTCAATTGCGACGATTGCCGCCGCGATTCCTTCAGCGACAGCGACCGGGGCGGGTTCCGAAACTATGCGTCCGATGGCGATTTGTTTAATTGGTGGCGTGTTTGTGTCGACCGCTTTAACTTTGTTCGTGGTTCCTGTTGTTTATGAATTAATGGACAAGCTTAAAACCCGTGACGAAGTTCGCGCGAAAACCAAAGAGGCCTTTGCCGCTGTTGGTGCCGAGGCTTTGGAGTAGGTTGTGAATTATTTCGAAAAGCAAACATCGTTGATTTTACAATTGGGCTTTCGCGAAGCGGCTTTGCCGAAGCTGAAGGCCTATGTTGATTTGTTGTGGGCCGCGAACGAAGAATTAAACTTGGTCAGTCGCAAAATGACTTTTGAGGAACTGATCGACAATCACGTGATCGATTGTTTGTTGCCATTAAAACAATTTCCCACGGGCATTAAGCAAGCCGCTGATTTCGGGGCGGGCGGTGGTCTGCCGGGGGTTATTTACGCGATTCAATTTCCTGATGTGACCTATCACCTCTATGAAAAAAGTCCGAAGAAGCAAGAGTTCCTTGAACGCTGCAAAGCGATCGCGCCAAATTTAAAAATCCATGGTGAAATCCCGACAGACTTGCCCGGAGTCAACTTGGTTACGGCCCGCGGGTTTAAGCCTGTGGATGTGATCTTAGATGTCAGCCGTGGATATTACATGAAAAAGGGTCAGTACTTCTTGCTGAAGGCGCGCTTAGAAAAAATTGAAGAAGAATTAGTCCTCGCTCGTAAGAAGTTTAAAGACGTGCAAGTTTCCGTGGTGCCGCTCAAGTCACCAGTGTTGGAAGTTGAACGGCATTTGGTTTTGGTGAACGGAAGATAGTTTCTGAAGCCCCGTAACAAGGGCTAGTATTTCGCTGTATATACCTCGCTGCCATTTTGATCTCGGGACACATTGATTGTGACTGTGAGGTTTGGATTCGTTGTAATAATCGGATCCAGTGTTACTCCGTTAGCCACAATCACAATTTTATATTTTCTTTCTAATGAAAGCTGTTTTTGCGAATAAGCGGGAATAACAATTTTTTGCAGATCTTCGTTGTTTGCGCGAACCGTGAACAGCACTTCTTGTGTTAAATTGTTGTTTAAACTTAAAGCTCCTAGGGCCGTCGCCTCATTTTGCTCTAAGCCGAATTCGCTTTTTCCTCCGACCACGTGAATGACAGCGTTATAGTCTGCGGATCTATTTAGATCGACGATGTAAGATCGCGATGTCGACATTTGATTATTTATTTTAATAGCCGCCGATAATTCCAAGCGTGGATTGACTTGAACGTCATAGTTCATGTGTCCTCCCATATAGTCACTGCGACCAATGATGACATCTCCTTGGTAAACTGCGAATTTCAAGGGTTGATCCAGGTTGTTGGTAATACGAATAGAGGCGTGGGCTAACATGGGTGTAGCTAATAATCCAAGCGCAAGGGTCAGGCTCATTTTTGTTAAAAGTGTTTTCATGTTCTAGTTCCTTTCAATAAGTTGATGCCTTGATGTAAAGCAACCGCAGTGCCAAGTTTTTGGGGGTGTTAAAACGAATAAGTCGGTTTTGGGTGCATGCGTGCCGGGATCTCGGCAATAGAATTGTCGTAGCTTCGGCGTCTGCCGAGATTTCGGCAGGGCTGCGATTTATGCCAAAAAGCCGACGGTCTTTTCTTTTAAGTCTGAGTGTTGATGTGGCGCTGCACCCTCTGCTGGTGCGGACTATGCTCAGTAAGAAATAAAAAACGGCAAAGTTTCCTTTGCCGTTTTAAGTCGAGTTCTCTAACTAAAGAGCCAAACGCTCTTTGTGATTCATTTGGGGACTACTTTTTAGCGATTGGTTTATTCGCTTCGATTTTGATGTTCAAAGTGATTTCGTCGCCAACGACGGGACCGGCCTCAACTGCTTTTGACCATGTCAAACCGAAGTCTTGACGGTTGATCACTGTCGATGCTGAAAAAGCAATTTTGTGGTTACCAAATGGATCATTTACATCGCCCAAGTATTTTACGTTCAAAGTAACTTCTTTCTTTTTACCTTTGATTGTCAAATCGCCAACCAGCTTCAAATCGTCCGCTGTGCCAACAACCTTTTTAGAAACGAAAGTGATTTTTTCGTGTTTTGCCACGTCAAAAAAGTCTGGGCTTTTCAAGTGATCATCACGATCTTTGTTGTCTGTGGAAATACTGGCAACTTCGATGTTCAAGTTCGCTTTTGATTTTTCAAGCTTAGAGTCGATCGTGATGTTTCCGTCGAATTTTGTAAAGCGGCCTTCAACAGTCGCAATCACAAGATGCGGTACTTCAAAACCGATTTTAGAATGGGCTGTGTCGATAGCGTAAGAACCTGCGGGAATAGTTTTTCCTGCGGCCAAAGCAGTCACGGAAGCCAAAGTAACGAACGTGCTTAGAATAAGTTTTTTCATAGATTTCTCCTTTTTAAAGTTAAGCAACGAAACTAGTATCGTCGTAAAATGATTATTGCGATAGGTGACATATTTGCGATATACTGTTGCACATATGGAACAATTAGATCTTAACCAAGTGCGTATATTTGTGAAGCTTGTGCAGGCTGGCAGTTTTACCAAAGCGGCCGAAGCGTTGCGCCAGCCAAAATCTCGTGTCAGTCGGCGTATGGCTGCTTTGGAACGAGAACTGGGTGTGCAGTTGATTTATCGCACGACGCGACAATTTCAACTGACAGAGACGGGCCGACTTTATTACGAACGCGCAAGGGGATTGGTCGAGGGTTTAGAAAGTCTTTCAACCGAAGTCAGTGACACAACTGCCGAAGTATCTGGACTCATAAAAATCACAGCGTCTGATGATATGGGTGTGAAGCATCTGCCAGTGGTGCTTGATGAATTTTCCAAACAGTATCCGCAAGTGCGCTTTGAAGTTTTTTTGGCGCAAGCCTATGTGGATTTGGTGAAAGAATCTATCGACGTAGCAATCCGTATCGGAATTTTGCGCGATAGTTCTTTGAAAGTGCGCAAAATTGGCTCAGTGAAGAATATTTTTGTCGCCACACCAGGATTGTTAGAACGCTATCGCCATTGGGAAGATATTAATCAGTTAAGTAGTTTGCCATTTTTAAGCTTGTCGGTGTCTCCTAAGATCGAAGTCTTGCGTGGTAACGAAGGAAAAAAATGGAGTTTTAAGCCCAACGTGACTTTTTCATCAAACAACCCCGCGATGCTTTTGGAGTTAGCGCTCTTAGGTAAGGGTGTGGCCTTCATTCCGGAATTTCTTGTGAATGAATTTATCAAAGCCGGCCGTTTGGTACATATTCACAAAGGTTTGCGTGGAGTTGAAATTCCCATCAGCATTGTGATTCCAG
>CAMLMF010000011.1 GCA_946480995.1 uncultured Bdellovibrio sp.
GGTAGAGCCAGCATTCCGTAATAACGAACAAATGCGTAAAGACATCTGGGTTATTAATTTAAAAGGCACAAAGAATGTGGTTTCTGCTGGTACGCAGCTCAAAGTGACTTTCGTGCGTTACTTCTCTGGCGAAAATGCAAAACGCAAAGCTGCTTTTGCCCCTGTGAAGTGGTTCTGGGAAGCTCCTTTAAATACAAATGATATCAAGACTAAATTGGCTGTGGGCGAAGGTTATCGTTTTGAGGCTTCTGGAGAATTCTCTTTAGGAAAAATGAGAGAAGAACTTTCTAGCGGCAAAATCAAAACTGTGACAGCAGCCTATAAAAGAACTGGCGCAATGATCATGGACCTTTATAAGGTTTCTGAAACTTCCGTGCGTGGTCGCTTTATCGGCATCAAAAATCGCGGTGAAATTGAACTTACTGGCGGCGTCCAAGCTCCGGAAGTCTTTTCTTCTGCACCGGGAAAAATCAATGACCTTTTATCTATTGGTGTTGGTGTGAAGTTCAGACACTCTTTCCTTTCCTTAGGAAATCCATTAAGTCTTGATACTTTGATGATGGACTATCTTTTCAATTTCTCGACAAAAGAAAAAATCTCTAAAGAGGAATTAGCCAACAATAAAACTACTGGTGAAGCCGCTTTAGAAGAAGTTTTGCGCAACATGAAGCACGGAAAACTTGCAAGCATCTTCTTGTTCTTTACTGCAGATGGCGACTTAATGTCGGCGCTACGCGAAAAAACAAAAATCGCTGAAGAAATTGCGAAAGACGACTTGGCGAAGTTTAACAGCGGTAAAGCGAAGTTTTCTGATCTGCGTGTTTACAACTATTTTAAAGGTCGCATGGTTTCTCGCGTAAGAACGGGCGAGATCAATGCCAAGTTAAGTGGCTTAGTGGGCGGAAGCAGCCAAAGTGGTAGTATTTCAAGTCACGTGGCAGCTTATGACAATACGGAAACTCCACATTATTTCTGGTTAGACAACAGCTTCACTTTGCACAAAGGTCGCGCGCTATTCGGTCGTAATAAGTACAATTATTCTCACGATCTTGATGTTTTGATCAAATCTGACGCCAACAGAGGCATCGGCGCATTGCAAGACGTTGTCGTAAGAACTCAAATTGAAGATACGGCTTTGTCTAAAGAAGACATGGAAATCTATCGCAACATTCTGAAGAACTCTTTGCCGTACAAACACGGCAACAGTGCCGAGGTGAATGAAGTTTTGGCTGAAGGCAGAAAAACGAATGCTTACTTCAGCATCCGTCAAAGCTTCGGAGACGCGGCATTTAAAGTAATTGGCAAAATGGATCGCCCGCGTTTAGCGATGCAAATCTATGACTACTTAAAGGACCATCCTCACCGTGCATTTATGAATTTGCCTACAGACGGAAATGGTGACTCTGCAGGACAAATTGGTTTGGGTACTTATGCAGAGCAAAAAGCCAATGATATTGCTAATATCTTTGAACCTTCTGCAACGAATGCAGAAACAATGCAGGCTTTCCAAATTGCCAAAAGGGACGCCCTGTTTGAGCGCTATTTAGTTAGCGAATTGTTCAGCAAATTGTTGCCACAACAAAATCCAGATCCATACTTTAGCTATGATCTTAAGTTCTCAAGCGCCCAAACAGGTACGCGCGTAGCTAAAGGTGGTAATGCCCGCGTTTCTGGAATCTATGATGCCGTTGCATTTATGCGCTCGATCATCACGGACCAGTCTATGGACATGCAAATGACAAGCAGCCAGGATTACAGTGGTAACACGATCCTTTCCCCTGCTGGTGGCCAAGGTATCAATATGAAAAACTTGATCGGCGCCGAAAAACAATAATTCAAAAATATTCAATATTACGAATTCGACCCACATTCTAAAAAAATGTGGGTCTTTTTTTATCCAGTAGACAGAACAAAGCGGCAGTGACGATAATAGAACTATGTCACAGCAATCAGACTTATTTATCAGCAAAGCAAAACAGTGGCTTACTCAAGATGTCTATCCATTATGGACAAAGCAAGGCATCGACACCATGAACGGTGGCTTCACAGAAAGTTTAACTTTCGAAGGCCAACCAATGAACGTCCCACGCCGCGCGATGGTGCAAGCCCGACAAATTTATGCATTCTTAACTGGAGCAAATCTAGGTTGCTGCCCAAAAGACATCGCCCACAAAGCGGTCTTACAAGGCAACGACTATATGATAAATAAATTCGCGCAACCTTCTGGTGCATTTGCCTATTCAGTAAATCCCGACGGAACTATCAAAAGCAAAAATCCAGACCTGTACACACAAGCCTTCGCTTTATTTGGAATGGCCCAAGCCTATTCAATTTCAAAATCCACAAAAGTAAAAGAGCAAGCCATCGCGCTAGTAAATTACTTACACAAAGAACGCGCAGTCCAAGGCGGCGGCTACACTGAAATAGATGAGTCAGGAAAGGTTTCCTACAAATCAAATCCGCACATGCACATGTTCGAATCAGCCATCGCCTGGATGACAATAGACGAAGACCCGATGTGGAAAAACCTAGGCAAAGAATTAATCGATTTAGCTCTGACAAAATTCATCGACAAAGAAACCGGCACCCTCGGTGAATACTTCGACAGCAACTGGGTCCACATAAAAGAAAACGGAAATTTCATCTACGAACCCGGCCACCAATACGAATGGGCCTGGCTGATGTTCCTTTATGAAAAACTAACCGGCCAAGATCTAAAAAAGATCCGTCATCAATTATTCCTACAAGCCGACAAACACGGAACCTCACCAACAAGAAAAGTGGCGTTCGACGAAATGTGGAGCAACCAAACCCCAAAGTTAATCTCCTCAAGATTCTGGCCTCAATGCGAAAGAATAAAAGCGGCCGTCCGCCTAGGCACAGAAGTAAGCAGCGACCAACAACCACAATACGCCAAAGCCGCCGACGACGCCCTAGAAACCCTCTTTAAATTCTTCGAAACACCATTAAAAGGCCTGTGGTACGATGCCTTGTCAGACAAAGACGAATTCAACGGCAACACATCAAAAGCCAGTTCGCTATACCACATAGTCAACGCCATGGAAGAATACATAAACCTAAGACCGAAATTAAAAGACACCTAACCCAAATAAAAACAAAATCTACAGCTGCTCTCGGAAAATCCAAAACCTAACCATCCATGAGCAGCCTACCTGAAGAGCATCCCGCTCTTCAGGCCAAAGCAAAGTTAAAAAAAAATTGAAGAAAGCAAAGATTTGAGGCTTGGGCCTTTTACAAAGCCCTGGTCGAAGCGTCGGCCTTTGCGGGCGCATGGATGCGCGAACCGACGGCAAAGCCGGCGGCCGCAATTGAGCCACGACGGCGTGCCGACCGAAGCGCCAGGGATTTGTAAAAGGCCCAAGCCTCAAATCCCCCGCTTTCAGCAAGAACTAGTTAACGAACTTTCGCGCGAAGAAGGTCCTGAACGTGCAGAATGCCAACAGGTTTTTTAGGCTGCGCAGACTCTTTGTCTAAAACAAATAGCATGTTGATTTGGAATTGTTCCATCACGAACAAAGCTTTTTCAGCAAGCTCATTCATATCAACAGTGCGCGGATTGATAGTCATCAAATCCTTCGCAGTGCCCGTCAAAGGATCTTCACTCTTTTCCAAACGACGACGGATCTGACCGTCCGTGATGACACCGACAAGGTCACCGCTCGCATCAACAACACCCGCAGCTCCACGCACATCTTTGTGAGTCATGATGGAAAAGACCTGACGAATTGGAGTTTCAAGACCGACAGTGGGTAAAGCCTCACCCCCGTGCATGACGTCTTTTACTCGAGTCAAAAGACGGTAACCCAAGCTGCCGCCTGGATGGAACTCCGCAAAGTCTTCAGAGCTGACACCCTTTTCGGCCATCACTGCCATAGCAACCGCATCGCCCATCGCAAGGGTCGCAGTACTACTTGCCGTCGGCGCCAAGCCCAAAGGGCAAGCCTCTTCGGAAACGTGTACATTTAAGGTTACTTGCGCGGCTTTCGCCAAAGACGAATTGGGATTGCCAGTAATGGCGATCAAAGGAATTCCTTTACGCACGACGAATTTCAAGATGCCAGAAAATTCTGGCGATTCACCGCCGTAAGAAAGGGCGATCACGACATCATCGTTTTCAACAATGCCTAAATCCCCATGCGAACTTTCCGCTGGGTGCAGAAATACAGCAGGAGTCCCCGTCGAAGAAAAAGTGCTTGCCAACTTGCGCGCAATTTGCCCCGACTTACCCATGCCCGTCAAAACGATCTTGCCTTCGCAGGCTTTAATCATCTGAACGACCTTTTCGAAATCGGCACCGATGCGTTCACGCAAAGCTAAAATCGCTTGCGCTTCGACTTCTAAAACTCGCAGACCTTGCTGTACTACTTTCGACATTATCAAAGACCTTTCTTACACAGATCTAAAATCTATTTTCTTTTTAATCCAGCTTTCACGAAGTGCGTGAACAACGGATGTGGCGCCAAAGGCTTCGATTTAAATTCTGGATGGAATTGCACACCGATAAACCATGGGTGATCCGGCAACTCAACGATTTCAACCAGATCGCGCTCTTTGCAAATACCAGAAGCAACCATGCCATTTTTATCGAACAGAGCTTTGTATTTATTATTGAATTCAAAACGATGGCGATGACGTTCCATGATCGAAGACGCTTTGTACACTTGGCTAGCTCGTGTACCTGAAGCCAGGGCACAAGGGAATGCGCCTAAGCGCATGGTTCCGCCCTTATTCACAACACCACGTTGCTCAACCATCGAATCAATCACGAAGTTGCCGTTGCGTTTAGTCTCTGCATGAAACTCGCGGCTGGTGGCATCTTTGATTCCACACACGTTGCGCGCAAATTCAATCGCTGCCAACTGCATACCAAAACAGATACCAAAGAACGGAATACGTTTTTCACGAGCAAATTTAATCGCTGTGATTTTACCTTCGACTCCGCGAGTTCCAAAGCCACCTGGCACCAAGATGCCATCGACTTTACCCAAAAGGGAGTTCACAGTTTTATCTGTTACTTTTTCTGAATCCACGTAAATGATTTCAACGCGAGCATTGTTTGCAACACCCCCGTGCACTAAAGCCTCATGCAAAGACTTATAAGACTCTTTTAAGTCCACGTACTTACCCACAACACCGATTTTTACAGTGTGCGCAGGGTGAGTAAGAATTTTTACAAGATTCTGCCAGCCTTTGATGTTTAAACGCCCAGGTGAAAGCCCCAAACGATCCACAATCAACTCGTCGAGTTTTTCTTTGTGTAAAGCCAATGGCACTTCATAGATAAAACGACTGTCTTGCGCGGCAATAACGTTTTCCGTTTTCACTGAACAAAACAAACCGATCTTCGCTTTTAAATTTTCATCAATATGCTTTTCGCTGCGACAAACCAAGAAATCCGGTTGCAAACCGATTTCGCGCAATTCTTTGACGGAATGCTGTGTTGGTTTTGATTTTAACTCGCCCGCAGCGGCAATATAAGGAACATAAGTGACGTGTACCAAGACTGAGTTTTCTTGACCGACATCCAAACGCATCTGACGAATGGCCTCTAAGAACGGCTGACTTTCGATGTCCCCGACGGTTCCGCCGATTTCCACCAAAATAACTTCGCTGCCTTGAGCAGCTTCATAAATGCGTGATTTAATTTCTTCGGTGATATGCGGAATGACTTGGACTGTACCGCCCAAGTAATCACCACGGCGTTCACGGGTTAAGACCGTATCGTAAATTTGTCCCGTAGAAACTGAGTTCGTGCGATTCATCACCGCCGAAGTAAAGCGCTCGTAGTGACCTAAATCCAAGTCGGTTTCGGCACCGTCTTCAGTGACATAAACTTCACCGTGCTGAAACGGTGACATCGTTCCCGGATCGACATTCAAGTAAGGGTCAAACTTCATAATCGTCACACGATGACCACGAGCTTCTAACAACGAACCTAAGCTTGCCGCTGTTAACCCCTTCCCGATGGAGGAAACAACCCCGCCGGTTACGAAAATAAACTTTTGTCGCAAAGTTTTACGCGTCGACTTGGCCGTTGAAACCTTAGTCGTCTTCTTGGTTGCAGTACTTCTCTTCGCCATTATATCCCCTGACTTAAGAGTTTTTCGAGGCGAACCAAATCTTCGGGAGTATCCACACCGAGACTTGCTTCCTTCACTCGAATGACTTTGATTTTTGCACCTAAATACAAAGCTCTGAGCTGCTCCAAACTTTCTGCTTTTTCAATCAACGCAGGTGGAGCCTCACAGAACTGTTTTAAAAATTTCTTAGTGTAAGCATACATTCCGATATGCTTTAAGCAGCCTTCATAGGTGCCCATGGCAGTCGCCGTGCTGCGCGAATAAGGAATCGCATAGCGGCTAAAGTACAAAGCTTCGTCGCGATGATTGACGACAACTTTAACAGAATTCACGGACTGCAATTCTTCTTCGGTAATTGGATGTGCGAGTGTCGCCATATCCAGGCCCGCATCATCGATAAAGACTTGCGCCAAACCATCAATCAACGAGCCCGTCACCAACGGCTCATCCCCTTGAATGTTCACAACCACATCACAATTTAAATCTTTGATCGCCGCATGAATACGGTCACTGCCCGTTGGCAATTCACTGTCGGTCATCGCCACTTGCACGCCCACAGCTTCGGCTGCGGCTTTGATACGCTCGTCATCTGTCGCGACAATCAGATCCGAAAGCAGGCGAGATTTTTTAGCACCCTCAATCGTCCACTGAATCAGGGGACGACCTTTTAAGTTCACCAGAGGTTTTCCCGGAAAACGTGTCGAGCCGTAACGAGCAGGTATGACGCCGACAATTTTCATTATTCTTTGACCCAGTTTTCAAACATATATTCTTCAACTTCGTCTTGACCGGTCTTTTTCAAAGAAGACACTGCGAACACGGCACTTAGACCCGACATTTTTTTAACTTTCGCAACAGCTTGGTTTGCATGATTGCGAGTCATCTTATCTGCTTTCGTCAAAACAACGGCCATCGGAAAGCCGCGACGATCAGAAAACTTTTTCAGAAGTTCTTCGTCTTCGCTCCAGTCACGGCGAATATCCATGACCAACAAAAGACCGACCAGGTTTTCCCGGGTCATCAAATAAGTTTCAATCATCTGATGCCACTCGACCACTTCATCACCGGCCCTTGCGGCAAAGCCATAGCCCGGCATATCGACAAGAACGTAAGAGTCCGCCATGTTAAAGAAATTCAAGAGACGAGTTTTACCAGGAGTCGAACTGACTTTGGCCACTTTCCCTTTGGTTAAGGCGTTAATGAAAGAAGATTTTCCCGCGTTCGATCGACCTGCAATGGCGACCTCGGCAAACTTACTTACAGGATAGTCTTTATCGAGGACGGCACTTTTAATGAACTGGATAGATTTCGACATGCCCTAGGCTACCAAAGCTCCACCCTTTTCTCAATTCTGAGAAGGGGGTCCCGCCTGCAATAATTTGCCGAGTCGAAACCGGCGAGCCCCCGTTTAATTCGATTTCAGCCCGGCCAAGGCTTTGAAGAGTGAATTTGCCATAACAGGAGGCATTTATGCAGCAACCCTATCTGAAAATTTTAAGCGAAAACCCGAAAACCGTTCTTTTGAGTGACTTTGCAACCCTTGGCAAAGATGATCTCTGCCAAGTCCCCTTAAACCACGAAACCGTCGCCGATCGCCATGCGCGCATCGAACAAAGAGACGGAAATTTTTTAATCCGTGACTTACGTTCTGCGACCGGCAGCTATGTCAACAACACCCGAGTTTTCGAAGCTTACCTTAAAGAGGGCGATGTGATCCGCTTGGGTGACTTGGAAATGTCTTTCCACGAACACCTTGAAACAGCCCAAACCTTCCCCATGAAAAGTCGCAACGAAGCTTGGAACCGCGAACTACAATCCCTAGCCAACGTTGCAAAAACAGATTTTCCCGTTTTAATTCTAGGTCCTTCTGGCACAGGTAAAGATGTCGTCGCCCAAGCCCTTCACGAAGCCAGCGACCGCGTCCGAGGTCCCTTTATGAGCGTCAACTGCAGCGCTTTAAGCGAAACTCTGATTGAAAGTGAACTGTTTGGTCATATCAAAGGCAGTTTTACCGGCGCAAGCTCTGATCGCAAAGGAGCCTTTGAAGCCGCCCGCGGCGGGACTTTATTTCTGGATGAAATTGGTGACCTGTCTTACAGCCTGCAAGCCAAACTGTTACGTGCCCTAGAAAATAATGAAATTCGTCCCGTGGGCTCTGATCGCAATGTGAAAACGGATGTGCGCATCATTGCTGCCACCCACCAAAACCTCAAAGACAAAATTCAAGAGGGCGCCTTCCGCTCAGACCTTTACTTCCGTTTAAATGTCGTCACCGTGTCGCCACCAGCCCTGGCAAAACGCATGGAGGACTTTGAAGAGCTCATCTATAGCTTCGCAAAGAAAATGCGTGTGCGCTTTTCTTACGGCGCTATCGCCCGACTTAAAAAGCATCCATGGCCGGGCAACATTCGAGAACTTAAAAATCTGGTCAGTCGTGCCGCTGCTTTGTTTCCCCATGAACAGATTCAAGAAGAACATGTTGAGCGCTTAATCGATCGCACTTTGCTAAGATACGAAGAGCGTCCTGAAAACGACATCCCTGTCATCAAAGAGATTGAAAAACAGATGATCATCAAGCGTTTGACTTTCAATCGCGGCAACCAGCGCCGCACGGCTCAAGATTTAGGAATGCCGAAGAGCACCTTGCACGATCGTATTCGACACTATGGGATCAATATAGGAAGTTTTAAGGTTTGATGATCGCCGTTTTTAAAAACACACGGCGCACATGCCCCTTCGTCAAAGACTTGTTCACAGCTTGACGTAAACGCCCGGAAAGCTGTTGTTTACCTTCGGCTGAAGACACTTGATCATAGGTCATGTCTTCAATCGTACGCATAAATAAGTCTTCCATTTCAGATTCACGATCTTTAATTTCCACGACAACTTCAGAGACCGTTCCTTCGACGTAAAACTCGAAGGCTCCCATAGGAGTGGGACCAGAATTTTCAGACGGCTTCAGATTCACGATCATCTTTTTCATCACCAAAATATTTTGGCTTAAGCGAGTAGAATCGTAAAACGATTCACGCTCTGTCGCCGGGTCGTATTGAACTTTTTGTTGTGACCAATCTGCCAAGCTGGCAATAAAAAGATCTTCCTGAGGAGGAAAAAGGCCTTTTGTCGCCATTTTAAATAATAGAAATCCAGCGGCACCTGTCACCAAAACTAAGCCCGCGAAAGCTGCTTTCTTTTTGCCACTGAAAGATTTAAAGACACCAAGAACTTCGCCGATACCAGAACGTAAAGAAGCCACTTTTTCTTTGAGCCACGCCAACGTCAACGGACCCGCATTCTTTAGATTATGAATGCTTTGTTCTTTCCACTTGCGCACGCTCAGGCGAAACTGCGCTCTTTTGATTTTTAAGAAATAAGAAATTTTTGGCAGAAACGGAAAAAGTTTTGCAAACTTTGCGCGCTTACCCTGGGAGTTTTCCCACAGCTTCACTTCTTCAGCGAGGGTGTATTCGGTTTCTAAGCCTTCATTATAAATTTCACCAGGTGCTAAATCATCAGGTTGAATTTCACCTAACGATTTTGAAAATTCGGGATCCGCTTCTTCGATAGCAGAATCCAAAGACTCCAACGAAAGAAGCTCTTCTTGCTCTTCCCCTGGTGCGTCCGTCGCGGCTGTTTCCTCTACCTTGGTCGGGTTCTCGTTTTCGGCCAAATTGGTCTCCCAAGACGATTGTAAGAAAAGAAACAAATACGTCGCAAGAACAATTTATAAAGAAGTGGCAATCGGCTAGTATTAAAGGCTCAGGAGTATGCATGAAATTCTATTTATCGCTGATTTTGCTTTTTTCTGCTGTCGGTTGCGCCCAATTTCAAAGATCTTCAGAGAGTGGCTATAACTCTGGCTCTGCCTATCCCGAACAAGGAACTTCCGGTGGAACAGGATATGACAAAGAAACACGACAAACTGCGTACGAGCTGGGTAAAGACCCGGGCTCCCTGAATGCCGATGACATGCGCGAGATTCGTGCGCGCCAGAAGTTGCGCGAACGCGAGCGCTCTTTGTCATCGAAAAAAGAGCGTGAACAATACTCAAAGATCTTACCTTGGCTGAAAAGTGATGAAGAAAAACTAAGCTTTCTGTCCATCCCATCGATTGAAGGTCGCCAACAATGGATCAATCGCAACAATGTCTGGAGTCGCGCACAAGCTCCACAGGCTGGCATGAAGGATTTGATTGAAAATCAAGATGTCGCTGTAGGAATGCAACAAGATTATGTGCGCAAATCCTGGGGCGAACCCTTGGCCATCGAGGTGTCAGGAAATCCGATTTATAAAAACGAGCGCTGGAAATACCAACGCCAAGTTTCCACCGCGCAAGGGTTCCGTAAAGAAACCCGTTTCGTTTACTTTGAAGGCGGCCGCGTGGTGGGTTGGGAAACAGAATAAAGCCCTTTAGTGGGCTTCATCCCAGTTGTCACCCATCGCATAGTTTACTTTCAATGGAACTTTTAAAGCTGCGACGTTTTCCATAATTGAGACCAATTGTGGAATGTGTTTTTTTAAATTCTCTTCGCTTTCTTCAAAAATCAATTCGTCATGCACTTGCAGCAACATGCGCAGAGGAATCTTATCAAAGACCTCTAACATCGCTTTTTTCACTAAGTCGCTGGCCGTCCCCTGAATTGGCGCATTGATCGCGGCACGTTCGCCGAATTTTTTCAGCATCATGTTTTTTGAACTTAGCTCTTCGATATAACGACGACGTCCGAAGAGAGTTTCAACATAGCCCTGTTCGTGGGCTAACTTTGTTGTCGACTCAATATAATCGCGCACGTTTTTAAAGCGTGTGAAATAACGATCGATAATATCTTTAGCTTCCGCGCGACCAATTCCCAAGTTTTCAGCCAAGCCGAAAGCACCTTGTCCGTAAGCGATACCAAAGTTCACGGCCTTGGCAGAGCGACGCAAATCAGAAGTCACCTCTTGCAAAGATACTCCGAAAATTTCAGCTGCTGTCGCCGCGTGAATATCTAGGTCTTCTTTAAAGGCGCGGATCATGTTGGGGTCTTCAGAAATGTGCGCCAAAATACGCAATTCAATTTGCGAATAATCCAGCGACAAAAGCTTCATGCGCGGAGCCGCAATAAAGGCTTTACGCACTTGTTGCCCACGCACAGTTCGAATCGGAATGTTTTGCAAATTCGGATCCGTGCTTGAAAGACGTCCGGTTGTTGTTAAAGCTTGATTGAAGCTGGTGTGAATGCGTTCGTCTTTAGGATTGATCATTTCTGGCAAAGCGTCGACGTACGTGGATTTAAGCTTAGACAGCTCACGCCATTTTAAAACCAACTTGGCGATCGGATGATCTAGCTCGGTCAGAACTTCTTCGCCGGTGGAATAACCGGTTTTGGTTTTTTTGCCCGCTGGTAAACCTAATTTTTCAAAAAGAATCACGCCCAACTGTTTGGGACTGCCGACGTTAAAACTTTCCCCGGCTTCAGCGTGAATTTTCTTTTCAAGCTCTGCGATTTCCGTCCCCAACTCGATGCTTTGTTTTGCCAACAAGTCCTTATCAATACGAATACCTAAGCGTTCCATCGACAACAAGACACGGGCCAAAGGCAGGTCTAATTCTTCATAAACTTTTTCGCCGTTATGCGCTTTTAATTGCAGACGTAGCGTTTCGGCGAAGTTCCTGTGCGCATTGTACAAAGCTGTCGGCGCAGCCATTTCTGGAACCACATCCAACATGTATTTAGTGTATACTTTGCCAAAGTCAGACACATCACCGGCTTTTAAAACGTAAGCCGCCAACTGCGAGTCCCAAAGGGCCCACGGTGTGCGCGCACCGATTTTGTGCCAGAAAGCTTTCAAATCAAAACCGCTCCAAAGTATTTGGAACGTGTCGGTCAACTTGCCTAAAAATTCAAAGTCAGAAATATTCCAGATTTCATTTTCTGTGCCGACAAAAACACCGCGGGCATCAGAAAAACCCCACAGACTTTGGCGTTCCCCCAAAACTTCGGCGAGCTCTCGCGTCGACAAAGTTTTTTCAACAAATTCTTTGTCGTTCTTAGCAATCACCAGCGTGGGCTGAATATCCCCTTCTGGAAAAGACTGAACACCCGCCGCAGTTTCAACAGGTTTTGGCCGAGACGTTGTCGCAGGAACTTCATCAGCTGTGGTGGTGCCGAACAAACTTTTTTCAAAGCTCTTGAAGTTAAGCTCGTGCAAAAATTCGCGCAGTTCTTCTGTCTTGTAAGGTTGTAATTTGTAAGCTGCATAGTCTTCGGAAACGGGTACATCCAAAGAGATCGTCACTAGTTTTTTTGAAAGCAAAGCTTTCTCTTTGGAAGCGATCAACTTTTCACGGACACTTTTGCTTTCGACCTGGTCGATATTCGCGTAGATGTCTTCTAAAGTTTTAAATTGCTCTAAAAGCTTGATCGCCCCTTTTTCGCCGATGCCCTTAACACCCGGAATGTTGTCCGATGTATCGCCGACAATCGAAAGATAGTCGATAAATTGGTCGGGACGGACTCCCCATTTTTCAAAGACACCTTTGGCGTCGTAGCGCACGTTTTTCATCGTGTCGTACAACCACACATGCTTATCTACCAATTGGCCAAAGTCTTTATCACCACTGACAATGAAAACTTCCATGTCATGATGACGGCCCCACTTCGTCAACGAGCCAATGATGTCATCGGCCTCATAGCTTGGCACCTCAAAAGACGGCACCCCTAATAAGTCCGCCATTCTTTTGATGTAAGGAATTTGCTTAGCCAAGTCTTCAGGCATTTCGTTGCGATTGGCTTTATAGTCTTCGTACATGTCTTTGCGGAAAGACGGCTCTTTACGGTCATAACAGAAGACTAAGTATTCAGGCTTTTCTTCTTTCAAAAGCTTAATCATCATCGACAAAAAGCCATAGATCGCGTTGACCGGAACACCTGTCGGTGACGTTAAAGGTCGAACGGCATAATAGGCGCGGAAAAACATGGCACTGACGTCCACGAGATAGAGCTTTTTCATTTGAGTCTCCCAGTGCAAAAGGTAGCGTATTGTCTACACCGGGAGCCCGTTCTTGTCGATTATTCTAGATCCGCTTTGACGCGAGAGAAATGGATTTGCTCTAAGGCATTTTTGGCGCATTCGTTTTCTGCTGCCGGCGTGAATTGCACTTCTTGCGAACACGCTTCAGCCTGGCGAAGAATGATCTCAAGTTCACTTTTCATGGTGATAGTCACCGAGCCATCTTCCCATGATTCAACTTCTTCAGGTGCACATTGCAGTTTGCGAGCAAGCTCGGAACGGCTCCAACCCAAACGCAGGCGCAGGTCGCGCAAAGTCTCTTTGTTCCAGTCTAATGAATAACTCTCAACCATATAAACCCCTAGATTCACTTCATAAAAGATACGTGAATAGAGCCGGTATACTAGTATGCCAGACGCCGGATTAGCACCTGATAACGTATCGCAGTATAAACTATTGGTCGGAGAAAACAAAGACGAGGTCGTGTTCGCCCGCAAGATCTAATTTGTCCCTGGCCTGGCGTTCAATAAAAGCCGGATCTTTCGCCTGCTTAAGCTGTCCCGACAGAGAAGCAATATTTTCACGGGTCTCTTTGATCTCTGCGTTAATTCGATCCATATCGCGGTGCAGGCCCCACAAACGGAAGCCGTTGCCATTAAGGACTATGGAAACTGTGAAGATGGCCAAGCAGAGCATGGCGACCCTTCCAGGATGATTTAAGAATCTGCGTAAGCCTACTGCGAACTTTGTGTACGACATAGAACAAGGATAGCTTCGGACGGAGGGGATGGCTACGCGACGGAGGTCCTGAAGAGGCATTGGCTCCCCGCCAAACTCGTCAGACAGTCCTCGCGGACGCCTCCCTTTGGGAGAGGCTGCTGCGGAACTCCGATTTGTCGGGGAGCCAATGCCTCTTCAGGGCCTCCTCGTTAGCCGTCCCATCCGTCGCTTCGCTGCCTTTAATGTGTACTGGGTGACGGTGGGGTTTTCTGGCGCGTTCCGCGCGTTTTCTTTTGGGATTTTTAATCATAGTTTATGTCTATAGTTTGTATGGGTTTTATCGATTCGATTTATAGGGGGAAATGGCCGATTCTTTGGTTATAGGTTTGGAGGTTTTTTATGCGGAAGTGGGCTGATTATGTTCGGACGGCGGAGGTGGAGCCGGAGATTTTTTCTTTGGTTCGTGAGGGGAATGTACAGCGGCTTTTGCTTTATTTGGCGCGCAGTGGAGATCCTAATTTGCGCAATCATAAGGGGCATTCGTTGTTGATGTTGGCGGCTTATAATGGGCATGAGATTTTGACTCAACAATTGCTTCGTTTTGGGGCCGATGTGCATTCTCGTGATAATGCGGGTAGTACCATTTTGATGGGTGTGGCTTTTAAAGGGCATGTTGAGATCGCTCGTCTTTTGATTGAGGCTGGGGCGGATATTGAAGCGCGCAACAATCAAGGACAGTCCGCTCGTCTTTATGCCGAGGCCTTTGGGCGCGAGGATGTTTTGCACCTTTTGAATTCGCATCTGCCTTCTGCTTCCGCTTCTGAATCTAAAATACTTCGTCGTTTGAAAGCTTTTTTTAAATTAATTCAATCACCATTTAAGGGAGAATTTCGTCATGAGCACTAACAGCAAAACTTTGACTACAGCAGCAGGGATTCCGGTCCCTGAAAATCAACACTCGCAAACGGCAGGCGCGCGCGGGCCTGTTTTGATTCAAGATTATCACTTGATTGAAAAACTGGCGCACTTTAATCGAGAACGAATTCCTGAACGCGTAGTCCATGCGAAGGGTTCTGGGGCCTATGGAACCTTTACGGTCACCCATGATATTTCACGCTTTACTCGCGCAGCGGTGTTTTCGAAAGTGGGCAAAAAGACGGATGTGTTTTTGCGTTTTTCTACTGTCGCGGGTGAACGAGGTTCTGCCGATACCGAGCGAGACCCACGTGGTTTTGCTTTGAAGTTTTACACCGAAGAAGGCAACTGGGATTTAGTCGGCAATAATACGCCGGTGTTTTTTGCGCGGGACCCTTTGAAATTTCCTGACTTTATTCATTCGCAGAAACGGGATCCGCGCACGGGATACAAAAATCCGTTTCGCATGTGGGATTATTGGGCGCAGGCGCCAGAGGCCTTACATCAAATAACGATGTTGTTTGGGGATCGTGGCATTCCGAATGGCTATCGCTTTATGCACGGCTTCGGCAGTCACACATTTAGTTTTATAAATATCAACAATGAGCGTGTGTGGGTGAAGTTTCATTTTAAAACTTTGCAGGGAATTAAGAACCTTACCGTGGCGCGTGCGGCAGAACTTGCCGGGACGGATCCAGACTATGCCGGTCGTGATTTATTTGAAGCGATCGAACGCAAAGAATTTCCGCGTTGGGCTTTGAAAGTGCAAATCATGAGCGAAGAACAAGCCGAAAAAACCTCTTTTGATCCGTTTGATTTAACTAAGACGTGGTCACAAAAGGAATATCCCTTAATCGATGTCGGTGTTTTAGAATTGAATCGCAATCCAGAAAATTATTTTGCCGAGGTCGAGCAAGCCGCTTTTTCACCAAACAACGTGCCTCCGGGCATTGGCTTTTCGCCGGATAAAATGTTGCAAGGCCGTTTGTTTGCTTATCCCGATGCGCATCGTTATCGCATTGGCGTGAACTTTCAAAGTCTGCCCGTCAATCGTCCCCAGGCACCAGTGAACACCTATCACCGCGATGGCAGCATGCGCTTTGATGGCAATGACGGACGCAAAGACAACTATGAGCCGAACAGTTTTCAAGGACCTCGTCAGGACGCGCGTTATGCGGAACCTCCTTTGCCTTTAACAGGCGCAGCAGATCGTTATAACTCGCACTTGGGCAATGATGACTTTAGCCAGGCTGGCGATCTTTATCGTTTAATGACTCCTGATGAACGCGAACGCCTGACTGATAATATTGCCGGAACTATGAAAGGTTTACCGGAACAATTACAAAGAGTAAATGTTGAACACTTCGCTAAGTGTGACCCGGATTATGGAAAACGCCTTCAAATCAAACTGGGTTTAAAATAAGCGCACCGGCACTCAGGAATTTCACTTTTGTGGTTCCTGAGTGCAATCGCCCTTCTTACCACTAAACAAACATTCTGGACAAAATCCCCCAAACGGGCTAAAAATTAGCAAAGTTTGGTGACCATGAGACTGAGTGTTTACTTACAAGATCAAAATCGACATGTGCGTTTCTATTTGTCTATGCATATTAGACAAAAGCGCGAGTCTTTAGGCATTTCTAAAGAAGATCTTGCTCAACAACTTCGCGTCAATATTAGCACCTACACGAAAATGGAAGCCGGACGCTTACGCTTCAACGAAAATGTCTTTGAAGAATTGATTCCTCTTCTGCAGATTAATGAAGAAGATCTTTTAGAAATATGCCGTATTTCAAATATTGCCTATGCCAATGAGATCTCTAAAGAACTTAGCCCGAACTATCCCGCATGATATTTGAAACAACCCGCCCTACTCCTGAAGCCCTTAGACTGCGTGAAATTGTCACGGAGCTTGGCTTACCACTGCGCCGCTTGCAGGAAGTTTTATCTTGGAATCTAGAAGACTGCCTGGCGTGGTGGGCCCAAAGCAAAGACGAGCACAAAATCAATTTTCAGCATATCACTCGTTTAGCACAGATTTTAAGCCTTAATGCCGACGATTTGTATTCCGGCTTTTATGATCGTCGCTTAGCACGCCAACGCATGTTGGGAGATTACCATTCCCTGCCATCTCGTTACTTGGACAAACCCAACAGTTACTTGCGTACTTCTGAGCATATTTTTAAATATGTTGTGCTCACACGTGGACAATTGTTCGCTGATCGCTTGATGGCAACGCTTAATGTGTCGCCGTTGATTTATGATGACACTAATAAAGTTATCAACTTGGTGTATTTTGCAGATCTTTTGGAAGCCTTAGCGAAAAGTGGGTTCTCGCAACATGAACTCGACACCTTGGCGAGCGTGATCTTCCTCAGCTTGCAAAACACTCCTCTGGGACATCGTTTTGAAGAATC
>CAMLMF010000012.1 GCA_946480995.1 uncultured Bdellovibrio sp.
TTGGATAAGCAAGTGATCATGGCACGCGGTATGTTGTTACAAGCAATGGTATTCTTTAGCGCCGCTCAACCGGCTCTTGAAAAGGTGCCAATGAAAGATCTTGGACAGCTATTTGCCAAACTGAATGAGGTAAAACAGGCCAACGATCAATTAGCTAGCTTGGACTTCCTTGCATTAGCACAAGAGGTTGTCGTGGAAGCTGTTGAGCCGAACATCATTAAGCTGAATGACGGTAAACAAGCACCAGGTTCAGCTTTGATGATGCTGATGATGACTCCAAACCAGGTGACGAGTACGCATGAAAACTTGATGTACTCTATCGAAGATCTTGCTCGTTACACGCGCATCATCAATCCAGAGTACTTTGAATAATTAGGTCTCTCCGTGTGCGGGTCCACTCTCTCTCCGGGCCCGCACATTTTTTTAGGTTCTGCCCTTCGGGAACAAACCTTCTCCGCTAACAAAAAGCTTCTTCAACCAGACTGCGAAACTGTCGTCAGGCCCTGGTAATCTTTCGACCACAATCAGATTTTTCTTATGCAGGTTATCCACGACCGAGCGCACCTGTTTTTGAGTTTCCGCCGAATGCTCGAAACGCACACCGTATCCCAACTGACCTTGACGATCACTGCGATACAGAACAACTCCAGGAATTCGCGCCTCGTGACCTTCAAAGTTCCAGGCGATTTGAACCTTGTCACCTTCCTGTAAACTGGCCTGCGTCTTTAAGAAAACACCACCTTGGGAAAGGTTCGTGATAAAAGCTTTTTGTTCGTTTACGGATCCATCGTTATTAAAATTATATCGAGGCGCAGCTTCCCACCAGCGTAAACGCGGATCGAAGTAAACACTTTGCACCGATGGAACCACAAAATAGGCAACAACCAAAACGTCGATGACCACGATCGCGACTAAAACCACTAAAGAGCTCAAGTTCATGCTAGTCCAATAGCTGTAAATATTCGAAAGGAAGATAATCCCAACGCAGGCCCAATAAGCCCAGTAGCTCCAACGACGACAAATATAAATAAATAGGCCCGCCAAAATCGGCAAGACAAGATAAATGAACAAAAGGTGCTTGGGTAAAACCTCAAACCAATAATGCCACTGCTGTGCCAAGGTGCGATTTTTTAAAGATGCATTTAATAATAAATTACCAAATGGTGCGACAATATGAAGCAAAGCAAGGATGACAAGAGACCACGGTTTTCTTTTCATACTCAAAGGATAAGAAAGCCCCGATCCTTAGACAAGTAAAAACTCGTTCAAACGCTTTTCCATTTTCGCTGTCATATCCGCGATGTTGCGGACAGTTTCTATCTTTACAATTTCATCGAGTGGATAAACCACGGCAAGCTTCACTTGCTGAGCATCCTTAAGATATCCCATGCGCTGTAATGCCCAAGCATAGGCTTCTAACTGTTTGAACGCCACTTGTGAATATTTCTGTGACCCCGTCTTATAGTCGACAACCCACGCAGTGTCGTCGACCACGCCCCACAAGTCGATCTGTCCTTGCATCAAAGAATCCTGATAAGTCAGGGCAAAACCCCACTCCGCGTGCCCCTGCTGAATGATTTGCATCAAAGGCAACTCTGTCGTCTTAGTCAAAAACTCTAAGGGCTTCCAAAATTCTTCGTCGGAAATTTTAAGCAGATCTTCCGGGGTCGCGTATTTTAAAGATTCAAAAATACGATGAGCATTCGTCCCCTGCTGTGCTCTGGCCAATCCCGATGCTAAGGCCGCGGCATCGCTACGCCCAGATCCCGTGCCCACGGCTTCGGGAGCGACTAACTCTGTGACTGAAATATATTTGCGGCGCTCATCATTCGTCACCGTCTTCCATGGTGCACGCACGGTCTTGTGCTCAAGATCCTGCTCGTGCATTTTAAAAGGACGTAAATTTTCATTGCGAACTAAATAGGAAAAGTCTGCTTCTTCATGCAGCCCCTCTTCCAGATTTAATG
This sequence comes from uncultured Bdellovibrio sp., assembly GCA_946480995.1. The sequence goes on from CAMLMF010000012.1 coordinate 1,968, forward strand.
GAGATTGAGCGGCCCAAGATTTTTTGCCGATCTTTTTATCCCAGATCAGCGTCACCCCAGACTTGGCCCGAGTTAAAGCCACGTATAAAACGCGATTGAACTCTTCAGCTTCCCTTTGGCGCAGCTCTTCGGTGATTTGTTCGGCCAAAATACTTCCCGCCATGGCCTGAGTTTCTTCGTTTCGCACTTTCAGTGACCAGCGACCATCACTTTCCCGTACACTTAATACCGGCGCATGACTGCTGCGTGGATCTTGCCCCATGCCCGGCAAAATAACATGTTCAAATTGTAAACCTTTAGAGGCATGCACGGTCATAAAATTCACACGTTTTGGTTCAATAACCGGTGTTGCATCAGCATCAGAACCGGCTTCATCCGCCGAAAGAGTCTCAAGACTTGCGTCCAAGAAATCTAAAAAGTTAAAACCAGGTCGACGCTCTTCTTGTGCGAGTAAGGCAACAACCTTCCATAGATTTGCTTCACGGCGTCCGGTGGCATCGATGCGAGCAGAGTAGTCAATAAAGCCTAAATCAATCAACGCTTTCTTAAAAACCCAAGCCAAGCCCATCACTTCGGTTTGCAGCAAAAGACTTTTAAGAATGCGCAAAGGATGTGCCTCGCCTTTTTGATCTAAGTCCTTTTGCGCTTCTTTCCAGAATGAATGCCGAAAACTGTGGGCATAAGTCGCAATGTCGCTGTCCGGAAGCATGACCCAAGGGGATCTCAGCAAGGCGACGAAGTTAGCATTGTCATGGGGATTTAATAAAAATTTAAGCAATGACAAGGCGTCAAGGACCTCGCGCCTTTCATAAAAGCCGCTGCCGCTGTGTAATTGCAAAGGCACGCCATATTCTTGCGCGACTTTTGCAATGTCCTCTAAAGTTTTGTGGGTTCGCCCTAGAACACAAATCTGTTCAGGACTGACTTGGCTTTGTAAAAGCTCTTGGATTCTTGCGACCGTTGATAAAACTTCCGCGTCCCCTTCGTCGATTTCACCCTGTTCACACAACAAGACATGCACCACAGGATCCGCAGGGCCTTTGCGCTCTTTATCAGGTGCTGGAGTCATCGCCGCAAACTTGTCACTTAACTTCGTAAAGTAGTGATTAAAAAATGCCAAAACTTCAGGCGAAGAACGATAGTTCACCAATTTAATTTGCACGTCCCCGTCTTCAGCCTGAACTTCTTTGACTTTTTCTTGGAACACTTCGGAACGTGCGCCCCTGAAAAGATAAATACTCTGCTGCGGGTCCCCAACCACAAAGGCTGGTTTTTCGCCAATCAATTGACGCAAAAGTTCAACCTGAACGGGACTGGTGTCTTGATATTCATCGACCATCCAGAAATCCCATTCTTGCGAAAATTTCTGGGCTGCTGAGGGATGCTCCTTGGCGATTTTTGCAGATAAGGTTTCCAAATCACTCATCGACAACAGGCCATTTTCTAATTTACTGACCAAGAAATCCTGACAGAAGCTTTTCGCCAAAGTTTCAAACAATTCACAGTTCTTTTGATGTTTTTGCCAAAATTCTGGACGATAGCGGGGTTCTGCCAGCAAGACGTCAATAGCATCGCGCACTTCTTCAAGCTCTTCGTTAAGGCTTAGCGAAAAAGGTGCAGAGGCTTTTCTGAAAACTGGTTTTGTCGTGAATTCCCAAAAACTTTCAAGACGGGCGAAAAATCCCGCCCAATCTTCGCCAGCAACGGACCACGAAAAGCCTGCCAGACTTGCGGCATACTCTTGCCACTTGTCGTTGCTTGTTTCTTGCTGGATCTCTAGGGCAATTCTGCGCACCTTGCTGCCGATATCTTGGATTTTTTTGCTGGTTTCTTTTTCAAAATCTACAAGCGGCATAAAAGTCATTTCCGGAAAAATAATACTTTCAGAAAAATACTTTAACAACGCCCCCTCTAAGACGGGAAAATCATATTCTTCTAAAAGCTCCTGCAAAGAAGGATTTTCTAAAAGATACTTGCGCATAATCTTGCGCGCGCCTTTACGAATTTCAATCTCGCTCATGATTTTATAGTCAGGCGTTAAGCCAACAGCCGCACCATAGCGAGATAAGAATAAGCTCAAGACACCGTGAATAGTGGAAATCTGTACTTGGGATTTTGAACTGACAAAATGGAAAAGATCCTCACGGCCTTCGTCCAAAGCTTTCGCCAACAGGCGTTCTTTCAATTCTTGCGTCGCTTTGCGCGTAAATGTCGTCACTACGATGCGTGGGAATTTGCCATGATCGTTCTTAAAGTCGCTCGCAAACTTTAAAAAAGTCTGCGTTAACGTCGTGGTTTTTCCGGCCCCTGCACCCGCGCGCAGAACCGTGTTCTTTAATTCAGATGTGGTGCTCGACATTGGCGCCTCCACTCACAGGTTGTGCATGTTTTAAAGTCGGCCGGTCGGGCTTGGCATTCACCGGCCTTGATGCGATCCAAAGTGCCCATCAAGATCGTTGTAAATTCCGTCAAGTATCTTTCCTTGGCTTCTAAGGTCGCATTTTTATCTTTGCGTTTAGCCGCTGGGTACAGGGAACCTGCCAGATCTTCGATTCTAAATCCTTTGCGCTCGAAATTGCGGAAAACATAATAGAATAAACCAATCACTTCGCCATTGATATTTTCCAACAAGCCTTTTTCTAAAACCCACATATAAAATAACAACTGCAGCTCGCGGTTCTTTAACCATGAACCATGGGCAGAAATATTCCCCGCAGAGCTTTTGTAATCGACCACAACAAAGTGATTGGCGCCGTCGCCATCAATGCGATCGATTTGTCCAGAAATTCTGAAAGCGCCCTCTTTGGCTTCTTTTGAAATCACCTGAGTGTTGGCGTCGATGTAAAATTCAAACCGCGCTTCACGCCCCAGTGTGCGGGTCTTTTTAAATTCTTCACGCCAACGCTTTTCAAAGTCCAAAAAGCGCAGACCCAACTGAATGTGCTTCTTTTTTAAAGGCTGCCACAAGCGCTCGTCAGCAAATAATAATTTCTTTTCCTGCCGAGCCGTCTCAAGAACTTCCGCCAATTGCTCGGGTGTCCAATCAAAACGCACCGGTTCCACCGTCAATTTTTCAAATAAGGCATGGGCCAACTGTCCCCGCGTGCGATGATCGACATCCAAGTCGACATCTGGCAAATCTTTCAGTTTGAAATATCTTTGTGCCGCGAAAATGAATGGACACTCTAAAAAGCTTTCGATGCTTGACGCAGAAATACGCGGCAATTCTTTCACCGCAATCCTGTCAAAGTCTTCTTTACCTAAATCCTGAGCAATGCGCTTTTCTAAAGATTCTTTGCGACTCGCGATCAGCACGCGCCCACCGACTTCATCAGAGTGCTGCAGTTCATCCCAGCGAGTTTCTTTGGGCAAAGTCAGCTTTTCGTGCTCGCCATCCAGGCTCATCCAAAAAGTTGCTGGGGACTGTAAAGCCCCAGAAAGATCCGTGGCCCCAAAGCAGTAAATGTCTTTAGTACTGTCTGCTTCAGCCAACATTCTTAATTCAAACTCCAAATCGCTTTGGTCGGGATTATCCAGATAAAAGCCAATGTCTTTGGCTAGCTCAAAATAGTCTTGCCCAGACAATTGAGTTTTATTTTTTCCTCGCAACGCCTCATCCGTCAGACCTAAGAAAATGCGATATTGTGCCTTTTCACTGTGTGCTGACATCAACTTTGTAACCATCACGCCACGGGGTTGGCCTTTTTCTAAGGTGAACTCTTTCGCGGCGACAATACTTTCTAAATAACTAAGCCATTCTTTCCACACTAATTTTGTCGTGCGCGAAGCGTTTTGCAAAAGCTCTCGCAGAACCAACTGAACTATGTCTGTTTCTGCGGAATTCCAATGCAATAAAGCCTTGGCCACAAATTCATCCCGCGAAAGGAAAGAAGTTAGGTCCATTTGTTCGTGAAAAACTTTGTAAACGATTTCATTGCGAGCCAAGTCTTCGCTGACGTACAGACTTTTAAACAAGGATCTAAATTCCTCATAGCGCACATTCTGAGACTCTTCTTTATCGAAAAATGAAATTTCAAGGTCGGAACTGGAAAGACGTCCGCTCTTAGCGCGCAACAATGCCAACCACCTTGTCACCGACGGCAAGCTTTGCGCTTTATGGGTCACATCCTTTTGCACAGGGATGCCTTCTTCTTGCAAATAGGCTTGCAGCACTGGCCAATAGGTTTCAATGTCCGGCGCAATCAGGGCGATGGAATCTGCTTTTAAGCCTTGCTCTAACCACTCTCGCACTTGACCAACACTGTTTTTTATTTCCGCCAGCATTCCAGAAAAACGTAAGACTTCTCGAGATTTTTCTTTGCTTGGCACGATCTGCAATGTTTCCGTGCTTTGACTTTGCGCTGCGAAGTCTTCATAGGGTTTTAGTAAGAAATGAAAATCTTCTTTCCAAGAGGGATTCGGCGCAAGCACTGTCACGTCCACGCTGCGAGATAAGATTCTTAGAATCTCTGCCTCTACACGCGAGATCTCTCCGCCTAAGTCGACGACCAAGGGAATATTCCAAACTCGTTCCAGATCGATAAAATTCTGCAAGTAAGCCGTGATCCAGTCTGCCGTGATCACGCGATGTTCTTGTAAAAGCTTGACCGCACAGAAGCGGGCGCGCAAATACCAATCCTTCCAACGATTCATGGACTCGGGATGTTCTTCGAACCACTCATTCAGGCGTGTCGTGCCTTCTGGATGGAAAATCACCGCGGCCATTTGATCAATATATGCAAAAACAGTGTCTTCAGCTGATGAGTTCACGCCTAAAACATCGGCGTGTTCGTCCATGATGGTCCTTAACAAAGATTTCGCAAAGGGGTCACTGACTAAACGCAGCTCTGGATCCAAGCGCTTTAAAAGAATTTTCCACAAGTCACTGGCGCGCAGTACGGACTCATCAACGTATTGTCCATCTCTTTCAAGAATTCTTTGTTGTAATTCGAATTTCGTGCGCAGATCCGATACCAGCCACGATTGCTCGCGCGGATTATAACGGGAAAAGATCTCAGGAATCTGAGATCGGCTGGCGATAGTGATGATCTTTAGCATTTCGGATTACCGGCGTTGTTTTAGTTTTCTTCTCTTGCCGTTATTATCCGTGAATTTGAAGTCAGCATCAAAGCTTAAATCAAAGCCGAGACTCACCATGTAACGAGCGTCACCGGCTTGCCCTGGGTAAAATCCTGTTTCTTCTGTGTAACTGACAGCATCAAGATGGAAAATAAGGAAATTAATCCCCGCTCCATAACTTAAATAGCCCTGATTGTAACCTGCGCGGACATCAATCAAAGGTAACGAGATCTCAGCCCCTAAATGCAGCTTTTTACCGATCTCAATATCAGGTTGCATGAGGTGACGCGCTTCCATCCCCACCAGAATATCCAAACCTGGCAAATCCACGCCAAGCCCTGCGCCAAATGTTAAATTTTGTTCAATCCGCGGAGGCGCATCATCCCCTGCTGTTTTTTTAAAGGCCGTGCTGCCGACATCTTGCCATACCAGCGCCAAGGTTGGCTTCAAAACCGGCATTTGCAATTCTGTCATCACTGCCAAATCCATTCCATAGCCCTGACCGCGATTTAAAAAACGATTTCCGATTTCTTGCAGACCACTGACATTGGCAATATCGCCGACGCCAAGCTCTTGAATCTGCCCGCCCCAACGATTAACCCGGCGCAAATTCATTCCGATATAAGTGCCTTTATAAATAGGAAACGAACCGCCTAGATAAACGGCATCGTCATTGCGGAAATAGGTTTCAAATTGTGGAAAGCTTGGATTATGAAGTTCCGCAGACACTTCCGCATCATTCAGATACCCCAAGGCAAAGTTCGGCAAAGACACCGCGACTTTTCCGTTGGTTTGCACCCATAACTTTTTCCCGTAAAACTTATCTAAAGTACTCGGATCGTCGGGATTAATATTCTGAAAATCAGAGATGTTTTCCACCATGTACTTACTCGTACCAATGCCCACGTCAATCAGCTTGATATCCAACAACGGGGAACTGCCCAGACCGGCAGGATTAATAAATAAAGAATCAGCGCCTCGTACAAAAGGGATTGCCACGCCCCCCATGCCACGATAGCGGATCGATCGCGTGGAATCACCCAACGACTGAGCGCGAACCGTGTGCGATATTAAAAATAATGAAAGCAATAACAACCATCTCATGGCGCCGGAATCTCCGTTGGACAACAACCCATGGTAATAGCCGCAAGCGGATTGGCATTCGGGTTAATTTGCACGTTAACACTGCTCAGGTTGCACGTCCCAAAACCCATACTGCTACTTGCAATCATGCGTCTAAAAATACGGCGCATTTTATCAGGAACCTGGTCCGCATGCGTGTTTAAACAATTGATCGGATCAGAAAAATCCGAAGGCAAACCTAAATTAACCCAGGTCGGCGGGTCCGGCAGACGAGGAGTCAAAGGCAAATCACTCCACTTAACTGTGTTAGCGATGTTGTTGTCCCAGTCGTAAGGAATACCAATTGTTGGCATCGGTATCGTAGCTTCGCACAAGGTTTTTGCCGCATCAAAGGAAGAACCTGCACTTCCGCTGGTCAACTGATCGCCCAATGCTGCTAAATTTTCAAAAATCAGCCCCACACCTGAAACAATACGATTCATATCATCATCGGATAAGCGCAAAGCCGCATTCGATACGACACAAGAATTCCAACCAACGTCCACGGTGCCATCGCCCAACCCACCAGACTCTTTATCAAACTTAGAGTGCAAGGTCGTCCCCATGCGTGTGATTCCTAAAATAGCTGCAAATAAATTATGTTCACTTTGCCGGTCCGCAGCTGTCGCCCCAATCGAGTGCAAGGTGTCGATCGCAAGATCACAAGCGGCCACGTTCACATTGGTGTTGGTAAATAAGCCCAAGGCAATTTTAAACATCTCAGTGGATTGCGCAGTTTTTAAATTATTGATCAAATTTAAAAATGAAATCCCACACTTGCCACCATAGGCATACATCAAGGTCGTTTTCACATCGGTGCGCGCGCGATAACTCGCAGAAAGTTTCGTGGTCAAAATTGTAATAGCGGCATCCCAAGAGGAATCATCGATCAAATTCTTAGCATCTAAATAGAACGCCTGATCGGAATCCGTCGTAGAGTACTCTGTCAAAACGTTGGGCTTTCCACAGGAGGTGGTCAGAGCCAAACTTAAAATGATGATTATAAAATTCCGCTTATTCATACCTCATCCTTAAAACCGATAAGCAAATTTCATTGTGTAACGTCGATCTTCTTTAGGCGTGTCTGCAGTTCCTACTTCTTCACCGTATGTGGCGAACTGCCATTGAAAACGCTCTGATGCAATCTCTAAACCGGAGGTCCAATACCTTTGATTATATCCGGCACGCAAAAAGAACACATCGCCAAAGTTAAACTCCATCCCAGCATGAAGCAGCTTTGCCTTATCGGCCTCATCTTGTGATGTTAATAAGCCACGATATTCCACCGTCCACGCCGAGCGCACGAAATTAGTGTGGATAGGAAACAACGCCGCAGCGACGTCAACATCTTGCTTTATCATATTGGGACGCCCCGTGGTCGACATACGAATACCGCTGGCTTTGTCAAAGGTGGTACCACCCACATCACGTGCAACGGCCGATAGGGTCGGAAGAAACTTCCAGGGAGCCGTCAAAATCAGGCCCACATCCGTAGACAATCCAACACCTTCACTGGCGATAGCATCGTAACCTAACGGCCCTGAAGTACTTAAAGCCGAGTTGTCGACTTCGATACGATTGACAAGTTTGGTATTAAAACCAAGTTTCACTCGACCATCCAAAAGACGAAAATTGAAGCCTAAAACAAAGGCCATATCGCTGCGATAATAAGTACTGACCGTGGAACCGTCCCCCGCCATTTCAGCATCTAATAAATAATTTCCATAAAGACCGATACCAAAATTTCGTCCGACGAACGATGGAAAGACTTGGGCTTTGGCATGATAGTAAGCACTTCTTTTTTTATCTAGTGAAGCTAAGACATCCTCTAACGTAAACGGATTCGAAAAACTTTTTTCACCATAAATGCCCTGCGTTTGATAACCGAACTCAAGCTCTGGATCGAAAAGGGTTCCATAAAAATCACGCAGCTTCCCAAGGCCCGCAGGATTTACCAACAAAGCAGTTTCATCATTGGCCACAGCAATACACGCACCGCCCATTCCCAAACAACGGGCCCCGCTATAAAAACTACGTCGCTCTTGAGCGTTAGCTTCGGTCCCTAACGCCATAACTAAGAAGACTTGTAAGAGCGCGATCCACAAAATCCTTTTCATAGATACCTCGCAAAAATTAGATATATCAATGTACCTATCGGCTGATATCGGGCTCATATTGAGACAATGCCGACAAATAAGGTCTATGGTCTAGTCGTCTCTAGCAATGCTTTGCCGATAATGATCTTGATGCGTAATACATTGTCTACACTTCTTGTCATTGCAGCTTTTTGTTTTGGATTATGGGGATTTTCAAATCACTCCCGTCGCGATATACAATCGTCTGGTAAAGACGACCTGGACTTTCCGACACCGACCATTGACTTACAGTCTTTCAGATCAAGCTATAACCATCTTGATGAAATGACCTTTCAAAGAAAACTGGCCGATGCCTTGCACGAGGGGCCGGTTATGTTCTTCCGCTCGTTCGTAAATACTTACTATGCTGACATCGCGACACAATTAGAAACCAAGGACTTGGTGCTGTGCTTTGGCGATCCGCACCCGGAAAACTTTGGCTTTCTGGAGTTTCCATCAGGCACACGCTTTGTTTTTAACGACATGGATGACAGCGGCTTCTGCCCACTGCAAGCTGATGCCCTTCGTTATTTCGTCGCAGTGACGTTGACCTATGGCGACCCTCAACTGACTCAAGATCTTGTACACGAATACATCCAAGTCCTGAGCGACAAAAAAAAGGCCACGTCCTTAGATAAAAACTTCTTTGCTAACTTAAGTAACAAACGCAATAAGCTTTTAAAAAAGTTCATAAAAGGCAATGAGTTTGCGGATTCTAAAGAAGTGGTGAAAATTCCAACTTCGCAAAAGAAAAAGATGCTAAGCGACTTGGCAAAAGAACCTGTGTTTGCGAGCACTCCCCTTTTAGATATCGTGGAAGTTCCTCACGAGGGCGGCGGCAGCGGGGGTTTACAACGCTTTCTTATTTTACTTGAAAACCTTCAAGGCAAAGACCTGGTTGAACTCAAAGAGCTGGCTGACCCAGGAACCCACTTTGGCAACTGGCCACACCCTCTCTGGAGTTTTCCAGAAAGAGTCACTGAACTGAAAGAAGAGTTCTGGAAAGAGTCGCCACAATATTATCAAGCCATCTATTATAACAAAAACTTTTTGGTCAGAAGTCGCACGCGAGATTCAGTAGAAATCGCAAAACTTACCGGAGAAGAACTTAAAGACTATTTGTTAGTGCAAGTGGGAATGCTGGCAGATCACCATAAGATCTACAAAAAAAGTGACATTCCAGATCTGGAAAAATGGTTGCAAAAAAATATTCCCACCTTACAAACTCGCTATCTAGAGACCTATCAAAATCTAAAGCGTCCTTAAGCGATTTAAGGGCGTCCCAATTTAAGACGAGTCATTTTTAGCATTAAGACCTACGTACTAATTCCGATAAGTAAATATCTTTAAAGTGCTGGTACGATTAAGGGAGAAAAAAATGGCTTTCAATAAATCCACAGCTTTGCTTATGTCGCTGTCACTGTCGGCGTTAATGATAGGATGCGCACCGCAGTCTGAAAAAGACATGCTCGCCGAAGCACAGTATTGCTTAGATACGGCCAAAGACAGTGCCGCCGTCCAAGGTTGCGTGAGCAAAATAGAAAGCATTACGTCAACCCAAGCTCACACCTTACGATGTGCCGCGGGATTTATCGCCTCAGGCATTACTGCTCCAGCAAAACTTTCTTCTGCACTAAATTCAATGAAAGAGGGCGGCAGTACTGCGAGCGTATTGGGTATTTTAGCTTTTGAAGACCAAGACTTGGCCGACCGTACATTTACAAGTTGTGCCCTGTCTAAGGACAATGGCTTAACATTGCTTTCCGCGATGTCAAAATCAGCCACTGTGATCAATAACTTTGCATCCGGATCCGGAAGTTTAGAATCACAAATGCAGGCTGGTATTACAAAAATTTTGAATGACCTTAACGGCACTGCTCAGCAACAAGCGGAAGCTATTGCAAACCTTGTTAAAGTAGGCGACACGATTCAAACCGTTTACCAAACAACTTGTGGGACTCAAGTTGCAAATACGGAACTGTGCGGCTCAATCACAAAAGCGATTGATGCAGCTCCGGGCGCCATTGATATTAAAAACAGCACCCCGCAAGAGATCGGCAACGCTCTGTTTGAGTACTGGAAAAATACCAATAACTAATATTTAAAGTTATATAGAGAATTATAAACAGCAAAGAGCTTAAACCTCTTTGCTGTTTTTATTTTAGAAATCTAGATTCAAACGAGTCGCGTAAACGCGGCTCTCAACCGGCGTGTTTTTTGTTCCCACATCATCCGCATAACTGACTAAGTCCAAATTGAAAATGCCCAGCTCTGCCGAAGCCCCTGCTGTCCAGAATCCCTGACTTAAGCCAACGCGATAGTGACCTTTCCACCATGTTGTCACGGCCCAATCAAACTCAAAGCCGACATGCAGGCCTTTGCGCATATTAAAATCCGGATGACCAATATCACGCACATCCAAAACGCCACGGCCACCGAAAATCCACATCGACGGATATTCCCAACGCGTTCCCACATCCAACACGCGGTACATTTTATCCGGAGCTCCATTTTGTTTTTCTTTATTTAAAAGTTTCATCGTTTGACCAAAACCTGTCTCACCGATGTTGCGCACGACCGCCCCGAAAGTGGGACGCGCTAAACGCAATACCGACCACAGTCCCTCATCAGGAAGCTCTGGAGTCCACAACACACCCAAATCCGCATCGACGGTATAACCTTCCAACAGATCTTCTTTTTTTACGATCTCGTTACTTTGCGCCAAATCGGTGGCCTTAATCGGACGACTGAAGAACCCGCGATTGACGAATTTCCCCGTGATCCCCCAGGACATGCGCCCGTGATTAAAGAGGTGCAAATCATCCGCGTACGCCAAAGCCAATGTGGTATCAGCATAAACCGTCGTATTTAAAGTGGGACCAACTTGCTTGTGCATCGCAAATTCGACGCTGACATCCATCGGGATAAATGCAAGACCCCAATTCGGACGAACCCAAAATCCTTCCAACGGCGCCATTCTTAAAGAATAAACATCGCCATAATGTTTTTCGATCAACTCAAGATAAGCAGTCTGCTTTTCAGTTTCCGTTTTTTTTGAGCTCTCAATATCTTGGTACTCTTTATAAAAATCCATGACCCCAGGGGTGCCCGCATAGCTCATCGACAGATTCACTTGCCCATCTTCGCGACGAGCTAAGCCTGCCGGATTGTAAAAGATCGCGGAATAATCATTAGCAACAGCGACAAAGGCGTCGCCCATACCCAATGCTCGAGGCGCCTGGTAGTGGTGATGAATCGTCGTACTGATACTTTCGGCCTGAGCCAAGGGTCCAGTAATTACCGTGGCGACGATCATGAGGAACAAAGATCCCCTAATTAGCATTTTGCCTCCAAATTTCGTTAACTTGATTGTAGACATAATTTATACTTTGTCTCATGCGAGTTTTTCTTCCTCTTCTTTTTTTGACCTTGGTCGTGAGCAGCCACTCTGCGAAGAGTGCGCCGCAAACCACAACCACTGTAGAAACCAGTCCTTTTTCCGCGAAAGAGGATCCTGAACTGGCCCATCTGGACCCAGAACAAAGAAACTCTCGACCGACTTCTATATTCAATACTTCCTTAGGTTTTGCCGGCGGAAACTTTTTAGAACGCGACGAATATCAACAAGGTGTCTTTTTCGCTCTTCGCTACATCCCTTTAGAAGATGATAAGCAAGTGTGGGACTATCAGTTAGAAGTGAATAAAGAAAATATCGTTGGCGTCGCGCTGGGGCGTCGTTGGTATTGCTGTCCCGGAGATTCGTTTGAACCCTATGTTCGTGCTTCGGCAAACTTGTTCTTAAAAGGTTCCGGCGAATTGGGTGGCATTGCGGAATTAAGACGCTGGCGCCTGCGTGGCGCCGTCGGTATTGGTGAAACTTTTATTTCCGAATTTGGTGTGGGCTACGCGATCACGGGGCCAGATCTTTACGCGCAGTTTGGTTATAACTTTTTATTTTAGTTCCTTAAGCCAGACTAACAATCTGTCGACTTCTTTCAGCAGATGCTGTTCATCACGATTGTTATACAAAACAAAATCTGCCTCGGACTCTTTAAACTGAATCGGAATTTGCGAAGCAATGCGCATTTCGATTTCGTCTTCGCTTAATTGATTGCGCCGGCGTAGGCGTTCCTTTTGCTGCTCTTTGGTGCAACTGACGACGATGATTTTATCAAATTGATCTTGTGCCTTGGTTTCAAATAACAACGGCACATCATAAATGGCCAAGGGCTCATGCATATCTTCGTAACTGCGGCGGCGACGACGGGTCTCTTCGCGCACCAGTGGGTGCAGGATGGACTCTAGGGCTCGCAGCAGATCCGGATGACCAAACACCTTCTGTCCTAAGAGACGACGGTTTAAAGAGCCATCTTCCAACAAAAAGCTCTGGCCAAAGGTCTGGATCACCGACGCAAGTCCAGGAGAACCGGGTTTGACAACGTCTTTTGAAATTTCATCAGCATCGATCACGGCAATGCCACGCTCTTTGAGCAAACGACTTACCGTACTCTTCCCGCAAGCTATACCTCCGGTCAGGCCTATCCATTTCATAGACGAATCTCCTTAAGGAACAGGTTCATTTTACCGATAGACCCCTCAAAGGGGAACTGGAATAAATGTCTCAACCCGTCGAACAGTTCGGTAAATACATTCTTCTTGAGCGCCTGGCAGCAGGCGGCATGGCCGAAGTGTACCTATCTAAATCAACAGGCGCAGTGGGCGTCAACAAGTTCGTCGCTATCAAACGCATTCTGCCACAGTTTTCTGATCATCGCGAATTTATCGACATGTTTAAAGAAGAGGCGAAGATTGCCGTCAATTTGAATCAAGGCAATGTCGTCTCAATTTATGACTTCGGGGTTGAGCGCAATCAATTTTTCTTAGTCATGGAATACGTCGAAGGCCGCAACCTTCGCCAAATTCTGAACGAGCTTAAAAAAACTAGCTCCCAATTCACCATCGAACAAATTGTTTTCATGATGAAAGAGGTTGCTGCTGGATTAGATCACGCACATCGTTGCATTGATGGCACCACAGGCAAACCCCTTAACATCGTACATCGTGATATCAGTCCACAAAACATCATGGTCAGCTTTGAAGGCGAAGTTAAAATCATCGATTTTGGTATCGCCAAAGCGGAAACTCAACTAGAAGCCACCCGTGCTGGGACCATCAAAGGCAAGTACGGATACATGAGCCCGGAACAAGCTGACGGACAAGCCATTGATCCACGCACAGATATATTTTCATTGGGTATTGTCCTTTGGGAACTTTTGGCCAATGATCGCCTGTTCACTTCAAACAGCGAAGCGGCTGTCTTGCGTAAAATTCGTGAGTGCCAAGTGCCATCGATTCGCAAAATCAATCCTTCGGTTCCACCGGAACTTGAACGCATTGTCGACAAACTTTTAGCTAAAGACCGCGGCATGCGCTATCAGACAGCCGCAGCCTTGCATCGCGATTTAAATCGTTTTTTAAATACACAGTACCCAGAGTTTTCGCCTCACGATTTCAGCGTCTTTATGAAGAATGCCTTTTCTGCAGCCTTCTTAGAGCAACGCCGCAAACTGGTAGAGTTCGCGAAGATTCAAAGCACCGAAGACAAAACAATGGTCACTGTCACGCAAACTGACGCGCGCACAGAAGAGTCTTCGCCTAGTCCGAAGATGCCAACAGGGCTTTCCGACAAATTGGATCTGGATACATCCACGGACATTCGTGTGAACCTCGACAACTTAAAACCGCCTCCTCGTCCACTGCCAGCCCATGCCACACATACAGGCATTCAGCGCGCACCAGCGGGAACGGTTTCAGGTATTCCGGGTTCTGTGCCACGCTCGACAAGCAATTCATTCTTTGATGACATCTCTGGTATGGCGATGAAGTTCATCGTCGCATTAATTTTTATGGTCGGATCATGGTGGGGATACAATTCTTACTTCCGTAAGGAAACCGCACCTATTACGAATTCAAATCAACTTGTTCCAGGACCGGCAAAAACAGCAGCCATTCCTCCACGTGAAGTACAGCATCAAGTCGATTTGGCAGCCACGGAACCAGACTATTCGGTTAAAATTTATAGCAATCCAGCCCGTGCCCGCGTCATCATCAACGGCATCGACACGGAACAATACACGCCTTACAGCAAGTCAATGAAAGCCAATACGCCATTCAACTTACGTTTGGTGGCCGAGGGCTACACGGACTTAGTCACGACAATCACACCCACCTATGAAGCTTATTCTTTCACGGGCACGCTCGAGCGTTTCCGTAAATCAGCTTCCGTGGTTATTAATATCTTCAACGGGGGCGCTAATCCGGAATTACGTATTGCCGGTGCTCCGGTAAGTATCAAACGACCTGGCGAGGCTTATCTTATTCAGGCCGAAGTGGGTGTAAAAATACAAGTCCGCAACAAAACCACAGGTCTTTCAGCCGAAACTACGGTCAATGTTCCCACAGACCAAAGAAAACCGATAGACTTGTACTTAAGGTAATCATCTATGAAAAGCACAACCACCTTAGGGAATTCTATTTTAAGCATGCGTGCGCGCAATCCTGCACACACCGCCGTTAAATTTAAATCGCAAGGTGATTGGCAAAATAAAACCTGGGCCGAATACTATCGCGATATTGAAAATGTCGGTGCCGCTTTACTTTCCTTGGGAATTAAAGAAGGTGATCGCGTAGCTATTATGGCGAACACCCGTTATGAATGGTCCGTCATGGATTTAGCGATCTTTGGCATCAAAGCTATCACCGTTCCTATCTATCAAAATAATACCGCCGAAGA
>CAMLMF010000013.1 GCA_946480995.1 uncultured Bdellovibrio sp.
GATAAACGTAACGGGAAAATTGTTGCCGAATACCGCATTAACGTAAAGAAAAGCAAGCTCGACAAAGTCGTGCATGAAATGCGTGCGTTGTTAGGTGATATCGAAGGTATCAGCATTAAAATCGTCAACGACAAAGTTGTGGTCGATGGGCAAATCCTTTTGCCGAAGGACTTAGCGCGCATCTTTAACGTCGTGAAACAGTTCGGCGACCAAGCGTCGTCACTAGTAACACTGAGCCCACTGGCACAAAAGAAGATTGCAGAATTTATCGCACGTGACATCAACAATCCGGAAATTGAAGTCCGCGCTGTGAATGACAAAATCATCCTGCAAGGTTACGCAAATAATGATGAAGAAAAAGTTCGCGCGGAAATTATCGCAAAAACTTATTTGCCTGACATCGTGATTGACGCTGCCGAAGACGGTGGTCCAATCAAAAAACGTCGTCCTTTAAATGACGGCGTGATCAATCTTTTAGAGGTGAAAGCGGCTCCTGTAGCACCACCTAAGAAAATGATCCAATTGGTTGTTCACTATGTGGAACTTAATAAGGACTATTCAAAAGCGTTCAAATTTCAATTTACTCCGGAACTGGGTGATAACTCGCAAATGACTTTCCAAACGGGTGGCGACAGCCCAGGTGGAATTATCAGCTCGATCACTGGTACTGTTTCAAATCTTTTGCCTAAGTTAAACTGGGCCAAACAACACGGTCACGCTCGCGTCCTTGAAAGTACTAGCTTGATTGTCGAAGAAGGTAAACGTGGCGAGATCAAACAAGTCACGGATCAGCCTTACACGGTTTTAGGTAAAGATGGCACCCAAGGAACGGCCTTTGCGTCTGTGGGTATCGTTACAGGTATCACGCCAATTCTGTCGGGTGAAAAATCTAGCAGCGTGAATATGGAGATGAGCTTTGAGGTCAGCAGCTTACTAGGCAATACGCCAGCAGGCGCCCCGATCGTCAGTAAAAATCAAATGTCGAGCACTGTGACTGTCCGTGACCGTCAAAGTGCCGCCGTCGGTGGTTTGATCAGAAATGCAACGTCGACTGGGTACAATCGTCCAGCTGGACAAAAGAACCCGATCATCAGCTTGTATGCCTCTAAGGATTTCGTAAAACAACAAAGTCAGTTTGTGGTTTTCGTTACTCCGATTGTGAAAACTTCGGCTAGCTCAGGTTCTGAGCAAATTAAGAAGAAGTTCCGTTTACGCGACTAACATCGCGTAAATGGACCTCCCGTTTTGACCGATAAGGAAAATGGAGGTCCCCATTGGCAATTAATCCTCAGTGTAATCTTATCGCAGTAGTTGGTGGTAAAGGCGGCGTCGGCAAGAGCGTCTTTGCGGCGAACTTCGCTTGTGCCATCATGAACGAACTGCGCACTCAGGTTTTATTGATCGATGCTGACGGAAAAAGTGTTGGCGATCAAAACGTCATCATGGGTTTAAAGCCACAAAAAACTTTGAAAGAACTTTCGACTTTCCAAGGCTCTCTAAATTCTCAACCTCTAAATACTCTGGTAACTATGCACCAATCGGGCTTAGCCTATTTGGGTGCTGTGCGCGGGCCGGAAGAATCACTCAGTATTTCTCCAGATCTTTTAGGTAAGTTGACTGATTTCTTCAGTCGCACTTTTAAATATATTATCGTCGACGTGGGCACTGATTTGGGTCCGGCACAAATGGCCATCTTGCAAGAAGCCACAGCCGTGATGATCGTGACCAGCCCTGAAGTTTTAGTGGTGACGCAAACACAAAGACTGATCAATGAACTTTTGTCAGCGACTCTTCCAAAAGACATGTTTCAACTGGTGATCAACAAAGCTTCACCAACGGGCTTGTCGCCGCAAACTATTTCGAATCAATTGCAAATGCCTTTCTTAGGAATCATTCCGCAAGACGAAGCCACTTCGATGATGGCCTTGCAAAAATATACGCCTTTCGTACTATCATCACCCAAGGCTCCGGTGACAGCCGCATACTATGACGTTGCCAGAAAACTAACTGGGGGCGTGTTACAGCGTTTAAAAACGATCAGTCGCCCAAAACCCGTCGCGGCGGTAGCAGAAGCAACACCAGGGTCATCGGCTCCCGTTTCGTCGGGAATGGATGCACGTACACTTTTAAAGATTCGTGTGCATAATGAACTTATTCGCACAGTCGACTTAAAAAAATTGCTAGTCGACACAAAACAAGATGAAAACAAAGAAAAGGAAGTCCGCGAGAAAACTAAACGCGAGATCACTTTGATCGTCGACCGTGAAGCACCGGATTCTCCGCGTGAAGAACGTTCAAAACTTATCAAAGAAGTTTTAGAAGAAGCATTGGGCCTGGGTCCTTTAGAAGACCTTTTGGCCGACCCAGATGTTTCAGAGATCATGGTCAATGGCTTTAAGAAAATCTTTGTCGAAAAAAGTGGTAAGGTTCAATTAAGTCCCGTGACGTTTACTTCAAACGATCACTTACGCCGTATTATTGAACGTATCGTGACGCCACTTGGTCGTCAGATCAATGATTCAACTCCTTACGTTGATGCCCGCTTAAAAGATGGATCCCGTGTTAATGCGGTGATTGAACCTTTGGCTATCGACGGACCAGCATTAACGATTCGTAAATTTAAAAAGGGCGGTATCACCGCTGAAAAATATATTAACTATGGAAGTATCACTAAGAACATGATCGATTTCTTACGCATCTGTGTGGAAAACGGCTTGAACGTAGTTATTTCCGGCGGTACTGGTTCCGGTAAAACATCTTTATTGAATATGCTTTCATCATTTATTCCTTCTAACGAACGCGTCATCACTGTCGAGGACGCGGCCGAGCTGCAATTGCAACAGGAACACGTTGTGCGCTTAGAAACGCGCCCGTCTTCGATGGAAGGTTCGAATGCCATCAGCATCCGTGACTTAATCAAGAATGCCCTGCGTATGCGTCCTGACCGCATCATCGTCGGAGAGTGCCGTGACGGTGCTGCCTTAGACATGTTGCAGGCAATGAATACAGGTCATGATGGCTCTATGACCACAACACATGCGAACAGTCCCCGTGAATGTTTAGCACGTCTTGAAACTTTATGTATGATGTCGGGCATGGACTTACCAATGCGTGCGATCCGCGAACAAATTTCTGGTGCAGTAAATTTAATTGTGCAAATTTCTCGTCTGTCTGACGGCAGTCGTAAAATCTTAAGCATCACTGAGGTTGCCGGCATGCAAGGTGACATCGTGACGTTAGCAGAAATTTTCCGCTTTAAAGAAACTGGCTACGACAAAAACAGAAAAATTCAAGGTACGTTCCAGGCGACCGGTACGATCCCAAGCTTTATTCAAAAATTAAGTGATAAAGGTGTTGTTATTCCACGCGAAATTTTCGCCAATGAACCAACTCCTCTGAATCCGCCAGCACCAGCTGCGGCGGGAAATAAAGCCCCTATTGCTAACATGCCAAAAATGCCCGGCGTCGGTCCGGTGAAAAAGTCGGGGTAGGCCATGAGTTTCTTATTTAACGAATGGATCATGATCCCCGCTTTTGGTTTATGCGTCTTCACAATCGTTATCCTGTGGGCAGAAAAAGCAATCACGTGGTTGCATAAACGAAGCTTAGGTCAACGCGACGAAGTCATTCGCATTTTGCGCCTTATGGGTAATGACGTGAATGAAAAACGCGTGACGATTTTAATTTTGCTAATGAGCTTCGGCTTAGGAGCCCTTGTTTTCTTGGCAATGTGGCCAAGCGTTCTTCCTGGGGCCATCTTTGGTGCTGCGATCACTGTCGCAGGTTGGCAGTTGCCACTCTTGATCGTCCGCTTGCTGTACGAACAACGCTGTACTAAGTTCGTTGATCAGATGGTCGACGGCGTAACCATCATGGCCAACGGAATCAAAGCGGGTTCGAACCCCCAAGAATCTATGAAACGTGTCGTAGAAATCATGGGAAATCCAATCAGCCAAGAATTTTCGCAAGTACTTTATCAAATGCAAGTTGGTGACAGCTTTGAAAGTGCTCTGAATGACCTTGGCAACCGCATTCCACGTCCAGACGTGCAGATGTTAGTTACATCGATCAATATCTTAAAAGAGACCGGCGGTAACTTGGCAGAGACTTTCCAGACCATCGTCATGGTTATTCGGGAACGCCAAAAGGTAGAGAAAAAAATTCAAGCCCTCACCGCCCAAGGTCTTATGCAAGGGATTATCGTCACGATGATTCCGTTTATTTTAATGGGTGTCTTTTTGGTAGTGGATCCAGTCTTCATCAAGCCCATGTTTAACACAACCCTAGGTCTAGTGTTGCTCTTTGCCATGCTGAGCTTGCAAATTATCGGTGGCGTAGTAATCAAAAAACTTGTTACCATCAAAGTGTAGTCTGTCAGTTTCAAGGAAGAGGTAACGATAATGATGAAAAATGCTATGATGGCGTTTGCTTTTCTTTTTTCTGCTCAAGCATACGCGCTTGTTGACATGAAAAATGCCAATTATTCAAATACCTGGGTCGATATGGATGTGCCGGGCACGGGATACGACTTAAAAATTGTGCGCACTTACAACAGCCGTTCTTTATTCAATGGTATGTTTGGTTTCGGCTGGTGCTCTGATTTCGAAACCAGCATGGAAGTTAATGCCGAAGGCAATATCAAGGTTAAAGAGTGTGGTGGTGGCTTAGAAGTTACCTTCTCTCCAAGAGAAGTTGCACGAAAAGACATCGACAACACAATTGCGCAAATTATCGCCAAGATGAAGGCTGAAAAAAAGGTCGGCGTGACTGAATCCTATATCGCAAAACTAAAAACGGATCTTCTTGAAGATGACGATGCTCGCATCGCTTTAGCAAAACAGTACGGTTTGATCGTGCCCGTTAAAGAAGGCACAAAGTTTTATGCCAACGGCCGTGAAGTTGAGCACTTTGTGTTTAACAAAACGCACTACACGCGCAATCTTCCCGATGGCAGTGCCCAACGCTTTAGCCCACAAGGCAAGCTGACGCACGTTTACGATAAAAATGGCAATTTCTTAAAGTTTGAATACGACAAAGATTCTATCGCGACAATTCAAGACAACAATGGTCGTCACTTGTCATTTAAGTATTACCAGAACAAAAAAGTAAAATCGATCACCGGCCCGAATGGCATCATGGCTGATTATAAGTTTGCAAATTTGGATGATCTTTCTTACGTAAAAAATGCGTGGTTAAAGACCTATACTTACGAATACGATGATCTGCACAACTTAACTAAGGCAACATGGCCAGATAAAACATTTGTGGCGATTAAATACGATCGTAACAATGACTGGGTGACTTCATTTTCTGACCGTGACAAATGTACAGAGTCTTATAAGTACGAATTTTCTAACAGCGATCCAAAGAATCACTATTGGTCGACAGTTAAGAAAGTTTGCGGCAAAGAAGTCGTGGCTGACAATAAATACGAATTCTGGCATCAGCAACGCGCAGATGGTCAGTTTTACTTGCAAAGAGTCATGACGACGGTGAATGGGAATGTCACAGATATTTCGTATCACGAAGTCTTTGGCAAACCGATTTCAATCCGTCGTAATGCTGATCGCGTCACTTACGAATACTATCCAGATGGATTAGTAAAAGTAAAAGCTGCTCCGAACGTGCGCATGGCCTTTGAATACGATCAAAAGATCAAAAAGGTAAGTTCGGTTTCAAGCACTTTCTTTAATGAGAAAGGCGCGAAGGCTGCAACAAAGAACACGCAGTTTAAATATGACGGCAAAGGGAACTTAGCTTTTGCGCAAAATAGCGACGGTCAAAAAATCAATATGTCCTACGATAACAAGGGACGTATTGCGACAATCACTGACCAAGCTAAAAAGGTTGTGAAGATCGAATACGAAGAGCGCTATGGAAAACCATCCATCGTGACCCGTCCGGGCTTAGGAACGATTGTCGTCAGCTATAAGCCTAATGGAGAAATAAATAAGGTGGACAGCAAAGAAGGACCTTCTGTCGCTATGCAAGTTGCAAGCACGTTTAATAATTTGTTAGATATTATAGCTCCCGCTTCTGCGGAACTTTATCTGTAAAGGAAGGGTGAGTACATGAAAAGAATTTTATTACTTTCCATTGTTGTATTCGGTTTAGGTTCTTCCTTTTCAGCATTTGCGCAAAGCTCTGAAAAAGACCGACCTGCAAATCCAGGTGTTGATCGCGGTGAAGAAAAGACTTCTGACGGCGCCGGTGTGGCTAATATTGGTATGTGCCAAGAATGCGTGCAAAACATGGTTCATGGCCGCCTTCAAGACAAAACAAACCCTGTGCGTGGTAGTTCGAATGCGGTGACAGACGAAAAACCGTCTTCAACCCGTGGGGAACAATAAGCTGCTTAAGGGAGCAAACCTAATAGCTTAAGTGTCTAATTACTATTCAGTAGATTACCTAAAAGGGGCTTTGTCACAAAAGCCCCTTCTTTTTTGTCTTAGCCTGAGCCGTTTTCCCTCTTAAAATCTCATTTTGAGACATATTTGGTGGCACATCCGCTGCAATGAACTCTAGCAAGGCAGATCTATATGATTTGTCGATGCAAAGGAGTTTCTATGAAGAAAATCGTATCAACGGTTCTAGTTATGTCTGTATTGGGTTTTGCAAATGTATCAATGGCAAAAACGGCGTCGGCAGAGCAAAATTGCAACAGTCAAGCTTCTGCGGGTATGTTCTCTAAAACAAATCCTGTGCGCACAGTTGCAACAAAATCAACAAGTGTCGAAGTCGCTCCTGTTTCAAAAACAAAAGCGAAGCGCTAATTATTTGTTAAAATTTCAAGGAACGAGGGCCGCTTTTATCGAGCGGCCTGTTGTTCGTGGGCTCCTTCTTGGAAGCCACTGACTGTATGACTTGCAGCCTCTTTCAGGCTTTGCCCGGCATTTCTTAAGGCCATTGCGCCACCTGCTGCCGCACTTTGAATATATTGCGACACGGTCGACGTTCTTAACCAACGAAACGAATGACTTTCAACGGAAGCGCCACCCACCTTCACCTGCATAAGCACGATCAATAAAGCAGAAAAGCACAAACACTTAGTAACAAACTTAAGTTCTTCCATGCGGGAATTCTCCTAGATGCGGGAAAACATTTGTAAGGGCGTTGGTAATATCTTCTTTGGTAAAAGGCTTGGTGATATAGGCATCAAAGCCTGCAGCATAAGCCTTGCGCACAAGGGCGTCTTGATCCACCGTCGAACAGCCGATGATTTTTACTTCGGGATAAAACTGTTTCAGATGTGTGGCTGTATCAATGCCATTCTTTAGCGGCATGACCATATCTAAAAATACGACGTCAGGCAGGGACGCGCCGACAACAGCGATGGCCTCTTCACCGTTACTGGCTTCGCCAACACAAAGGCCTCCGTCTTCGCTCACAATATTTTTTATGAGTTCACGTAAGAAGGCGGCATCATCTACAACTACAAAACGTATTTTCATCGTTTTCAGTATAAATTTTATGTCGCCATTTGATGAGTGGAATCTAATGACCCCAACGATAGCCTAGGGAAAACATAAAGAGCGAGTTCGTAACACTCACGTTCGAAGGCGTGGTGCCAGTACTTGGGTCTGGAAGACCCGCAGCGCCGTCAAAGGTGTTCTTTTCAGAACTAAGACCCAAGTTCCAAATCATCTGACTTTGCCGAGTGAACTTCCATTCACCCCCCACATCAACACCCAAACGCACGCTTTCTTCCGAAGAGCCTGAATGGATTTTTATACCCGTTTCAGTTTCCGAGTGTTGCAGGCGCGGAAAGAAGCTTCCGCCAACAATCCAAGCATAACTTGCTGACGTCGGAATGCGCGCTTTCAAGCCAACACCCAACCCCTGCGACTTCAAACGAGCCCGTGACGTATTGTCACTTGGCACCGTCATTTTGTTATCACTTAACAGAATAGAAAATTCCACAGAGTTTGACTTGCGTGAAACACCGAAGAACTTTCTAAAATTAACCCCTAAGTCGACCATTTCATACTTCGCCGGGACTCTTGACGAATTTCCTACTGCATCGACATCGGCAGCGAAGGAAAACAGCATCTGCCCACTGACACCAATCAGCGGCGTCAACCAAGCATTCGCGCGAAATTTAAGGGCATTAAAAAAGCTCTGATAGTTGCGATAAGAATAATTCGACTTCGCATCGTTATATAACATCGTCGGCATCACTTCGATCTCTGCACGATTATTACGAACATCGTCCGGGTGAATGGATTCGCGGTAAAATTCATGCAGCTCTTCAGTTTTATTCGCAAACAGGCTTTGCGCTTGTTCGCCAATGCTAGGCTCCTGGACTTCGGTCTCTGTGTCCGAAGTTGGTTTTGTCGCGGGCGCTGGCGTTGCCACTGCAGGTAACAAAGCTTCGGCTTCTTTTGCTTCTTCAGCTTTACGGGCTTCTTCCGCCGCTTTAGCTTTTGCAAGCTCCGCGTCTTTGGCTGCTTTCTTTTCTGCTTCAAGTTCACTTTTCTTAAGCGTACGTACCTTCACGCCATCGGAATCCGTCACAACTGGAACTTCTTCTGAAGCTAGACCTCGTGACTTCGTCGAACTAGATCGCTTTTCATAACGGCCTGAAGAAAATCCTTCTAGACCTAATTGAGCTTCCGCAGTTATTGAAAGAGATAAAAAAGTAAAAAAAGACACCAGCAGTTTCATAAGAAATATTTCGGCTTTCGGTCCGAATTACTTGACGCCAAATTGACGTGTTTTCAGAGGCAGTGCACAATTATTATATGAAAATACTATTTCTGAGTTTTCT
Organism: uncultured Bdellovibrio sp.; assembly: GCA_946480995.1. The sequence goes on from CAMLMF010000013.1 coordinate 8,768, forward strand.
TGTATGTGGGGGCTGCTTTTTTACTGCTGCTTTGTCGTGGGGCCAGACAAATGCCCAGAACACGTACTTCAGTGCCATTGACCAAGATCTGGCTATAAAATCTATTGTGCTTGTTCCAATCACTGACAATGTTGGTGGTATTTATTCGCGCCCCGCTGAAGAAGAAGTGCGAAAACTTTTAAACGAAGACAAACAGTGGTCTTTGTCGAACTATCCAACAGATTTAAAAATCAAAACCGAAGTTTTAGACGAACGCCCAGAAGATGTAAAAACAATTTTGCAAAACACACAAAGTGAAGCAGCCCTTGCCACGCGAATCATCCGAGGCCCACGAGGCATTTCTATCACGATGACTTTGTTCGTCGGTCGTGATGGTTTACCGCTGTTGCAAGAATCTTTGAATGACTTTAAAGGTTTTGAAACTGCAGAAATTCGCTCTGAAGTCCGTAAGATGTTTGAAAACATCAAGTATCGCATGCCTTTTCGCGCAACCATCTTAAGTCGCCGCGGTCAGCAAGTGACTTTGAATTTAGGTGGAAACTATGGACTTAAAAACGACAGTCGCGTTTCAATAGTGCAAATCATCAAAGTAAATCGCCATCCCAAACTCAATATCCTGATTAGCACTGAAAAAGAAGTTTTAGGTCGCGTAAAACTTTTCAAAGTCGAACCATACATGAGCTTCGGCTATATCGAAATGGAAAAAGAACCCGGCGTCATTTCCGTGGGATCGAAAGTTATGCCGGATGAGTTCGTAAAGTACTCTTTGCCAGTAACGACTCCATCAGGAAAAATCTTACAAGACATCACCACACGTCCTGACAAAGACGTGGCCTTCGGCGAAGAACCACAAGAATGGTTGCCAACAATGCCCCCGCAATACGGCAAAGTGGAGTTGATGGCCGGTCTTGCGAATTACACACAAAATGTCAGCCTTCAAAGCGGCTCCATCAGTGGCAGCGACAACCTGACTCCCAACATTATGGTGCGTGGAGAAATCTGGTTAAATCCAGAGTGGTATGTCAGTGCTCAACTACGTCAAGCTGTGATGTCCGTACAAAATAACCTAGTAGGATCTTCTCCAGGAAAACTAAACGTCGCCATGGGACAGTACGCGGTGAATTTTGGTTATAACTTTTTACTGACCAGTGATTACTTCGGACCGAAGTTGCAAGTCGGTGCGGGTTACATGAACACAAACTTTTCTGCCGACGACAGCACCCCGACAGCATTTACAACAATGCGCTATGGGGGATTGTTGCTAAGTCTTGCCGGACAGTTCCCAGTTTCTGAGGATATCCCTGTGGATATCGGCGGAAAGTTTGATTTCTTTTTAAATCCATCCTTAAGCGAAAGTAAATCTAGTGGCAGTTCCTCAAGCAACAAGATCAATTCGTTCAGTTTCTTCGTCGATTATAAAATGAAAACACGGTTTAAAATCCGCGGCGAGTTGATGCTTGAAAATTACAGCTCTGATTTCAGTGGAACAGGCCAACGTGCGACCCCTGCCTCAAGTACTAGTCATCGCATGACGACACTTATGGGCGGAGTCCAATACTTATTCTAACGATTGCTATTTCTTTTTTGCAGCAAAGGTCAGCGCTATCAGTGCGTCTAACAAACGCACGGGAGCAAATCTTGCCAAAAAGGCATTAAAGCGAATTCCTTTACCAATCAAATAGTACGGTTGAGGATTTCTTCCGTCGACCGCCTTAAAAACAGCCTCTGTGACCCAAGACACAGGCACGGCTCCTTTTGCACTTTGTTCAATTAAGGACTCTGCCGCAGCCATACCTGAAGCATAGGTCTTAAGATGCTCTGATGAAAACTTCGTCTGACTTAGTGATATAGACTTATTCCAAATGGGCGTCGCAATCGGACCGGGTTCTAACAAAATAACTTTGACGCCGAAACTTTGCATTTCACGGCGCAAAGAATCCGAAAAAGCTCGAACCGCAAATTTACTAGCACAGTAGGGTGCAAGGAATGGTGTTGCGATCAGACCGCTAATTGATCCCACATTCACGACACGACCTTTTGTCGCACGAATTACAGGTAATAATTTTTGAGTCATTTCGACCAAACCCAAGACATTCACATCAAAAAGACTTTTCCAATCAGCGATGGGCAACGCCTCAATCGGCCCACCTAAAGCGATCCCCGCGTTGTTAATCAGGATTAAAGGATGCATAGAGTTTTTCTGTGCAACAACTTTTACAGCGGCTTCAATATCTGCCGTGGATGTCACATCGAGTTTTAAAACTTTTAACAAGTCAGGATACTTTGCCTGAAGATCATTAAGTACTTCGGGTTTACGAACGCCCGCCCAAACAAAGTCGCCGCGTTTTAGGAAAGACTCTGTAAGAGCGTAACCAATACCTGTCGACGCGCCGGTGATAAAAATTTGTTTCATGCGAACTCCTTTTCCCAAAAATAAAAAAGCCTAGGGGGTTAGTCCTAGGCTTTTTTGTGTGAACGGGGATCCGCCTTCGCTAAGGCTACGGCGGATGTAATGGCCCGTAGGGCCTATTACATCATGCCACCCATTCCGCCCATGCCGCCGTGGTCTGGCATTGCAGGAGCTGCTGACTCTTTTTTAGGAGCTTCAGCGATCATTGTTTCAGTTGTAAGCATCAAAGACGCAACAGAAGCTGCGTTCGTCAATGCACAACGAACAACTTTAACTGGATCGATAACACCGTCTTTGATTAGGTCAGTGTATTCGTCAGAGTAAGCATTGAAACCCCAGCTGATAGATTTGTTTTGAAGGATACGATCCAAAACGATCGCGCCATCAAGACCCGCATTCGCTGCGATTTGACGAATTGGCTCTTCGCAAGCACGTTTGATGATCAACGCACCGAAAGCTTCTTCTTCAGCGTATTTAGATTTATCAACTTTAGTAGAAGCACGAAGCAAAGCAGTACCACCACCAGCTACGATACCTTCTTCAACCGCTGCACGAGTCGCATTCAAAGCGTCTTCTACGCGGTGTTTTTTCTCTTTCATTTCAACTTCAGAAGGAGCACCAACGTGGATAACAGCTACGCCGCCAGCCAATTTAGCCAAACGCTCTTTCAATTTTTCTTTGTCATAGTCAGAAGAAGTTTCTTCGATTTGACCTTTGATTGCAGAAACGCGAGCAGTGATGTCCGCTTTTTTGCCAGAACCGTCGATGATTGTTGTGTTGTCTTTATCAACAACGATACGTTTCGCGATACCAAGATCAGCAACAGTTGCTTGCTCAAGTTTGCGACCGATGTCTTCAGAAATTACTTTCGCGCCAGTCAAGATCGCGATGTCTTCAAGCATAGCTTTACGACGGTCACCGAAGCCTGGAGCTTTCACTGCACAGATGTGCAAAGTGCCACGCAATTTATTTACAACCAAAGTTGCAAGTGCTTCGCCTTCAACATCTTCAGCGATGATCAACAATTGACGACCTTGCTTAGCAACGCCTTCAAGGATGCTGATCATGTCTTTCATGTTAGAGATTTTTTTGTCGTAAACTAGAACGTAAGCGTTTTCTAGAACTGCTTCCATTCTTTCTGCGTTAGTTACGAAGTATGGAGACAAGTAACCACGATCGAATTGCATACCTTCTACAACTGTTACTTCAGTTTTAGCAGTTTTTGATTCTTCGATAGTGATAACGCCTTCACGGCCTACTTTATCCATAGCATCTGCAAGCATTTGACCAATTTCTTTGTCGTTGTTTGCAGAGATCGCGCCGACTTGAGCTACTTCGTTAGAACCTTTAACAGGTTTAGACATAGACTTAAGTTCGTCGATGATTGTGTTAACAGCTTTGTCGATACCACGTTTGATCGACATTGGGTTGTGACCTGCAGAAACTAGTTTAGCACCTTCGCGATAGATCGCTTGCGCCAAAACAGTTGCAGTTGTTGTACCGTCACCAGCTTCGTCATTGGTTTTAGAAGCAACTTCTTTAACCATTTGCGCGCCCATGTTTTCGAATTTGTTTTCTAATTCGATTTCTTTAGCAACAGTCACACCGTCTTTAGTGATAAGTGGTGATCCGAAAGATTTGTCGATAACAACGTTGCGACCTTTAGGTCCCAAAGTTACTTTTACTGCGTTCGCAAGAGTATTCACACCTTTCAAGATGTGTGCGCGAGCGTCTTCTGAGAAAATTAATACTTTAGACATTTTCATTCTCCGTTATCTGATTCACTCCGACTTTGTCGGAATAGATAAGTTTATTTTTTTACTTAAAACAGCGTTAGGCGCCGGTGTTAGTTGAAAACACCAAGAACGTCTTCTTCGCGCATCATAAGGTATTCATTACCTTCAAGCTTCAACTCAGTTCCCGCGTATTTGCTGAAAAGAACTTTGTCGCCAGCTTTTACTTCCAACGGAAGAATTTTGCCGTCTTCAGTAACACGACCTTTACCAGTCGCGATGATTTCACCTTTTTGTGGTTTTTCTTTTGCTGTGTCTGGGATGAAAAGTCCGCCAGCCGTTTTTTCTTCTTCCGCCAGTCTGCGAACCAAAATTCTATCGTGAAGAGGGCGAACGCCGATTTCGTTCTTAGCCATATGTGCCTCCGTTATATATAATTTTTAGTTATAACGAGGCTAATATGGACTCGAATATGGGGGAGTCAAGGTGGCTGTCGTAATTTTCTTATGACACTTTGAATAATTTAAGAAATTTTAGGATTTACGGTAATTTTGGACACTATTTGCCAGCGTCTTTACCCACATTCGTGGCACTCGCTGGAAGATCTCCGGCCTGGGCGCCAAAGACAGAGTTTGCATAAGCCGTCATCAGCTCCGCCACCTCTTCCGCCGACAACTTGCCTGCGACTTCATTGAAGGCTGATTTTTTATCCTGAATCTTAGTCAAATAACCTACAAAATAGTCCGTCACCGACAGATCTTTCGCCAGCTCCAAAGCGTATTGCTCCTCGCGCAACTGACGTTCAAGCTTTTCCACAAATTTATCCTGAGCTAACGAGGCCTCAGGGCCGGATTTCAACGCTAAATTAGGGTCGACCCCTGGGGCTGCCACACGGGCCATTTTCTTAGTGGTAATTTGTGACTTTAAAGACGTGATTTTACCCTCAGCCAGAACAACGCGCTCTGTCTTCCACTCTCTATAGCTTTTCACTGACGGTGCAGCGGCATTGGCAGCGAAAGCCGTATGCGCCCAAAAAGCCAGAAGGGGCAGATATTTCAACCAAGGCATGAATCCTCCAAAAGACGTCCTAATTTCCAGAAGCCCATAATACAAAGGATGTGCCGAACAAAACATGGCTGTTTTGCAATATATTAGACTTGGCCCACTATGGGGGCCCAAATGTGTTACTTTGAGACGAAATTAGTTCGACATACCAAGCACAGCGCGCAAACAAGTCTAGCTTGCAGCGAACTTGTTGAGGGTCGAGGTAAGCCCAATGCTATCGTTAATCCATGAGAAAATTTTTATCTTTTGCATCGCTTTTTTTGCTGGGGGCAACCCTGTCAGCTTGCGCCACTTCGCCCACGCTTGAACAAGTCGCCAACAAAAAATTCCTCCCCCTTGTCGACAAAAGTCAGCCGCAAAAAAAACCTTATCAAAGTATTCTTGTCGGCATCGTCACACCCACGGAAACGAAAATCATTCCTTTTGGTACTTTGACAGACAAAGGGGACATCGCAACACCCACCACCATCTTTGAAATTGGCTCTATCAGTAAAGGTTTTCTGGGTCTTTCCCTGGCGCAAGAAAGCTTGAATGGCGCTTTGAATCTGGACGAAGCTTACGATAAAAACACCTCGATCACTTGGCGTCACCTAGCTCAACATACCTCTGGTTTACCCAGAATGCCCACCAACTTAAAACCCGAAAATCCCATGCAACCTTATGCGGATTATGATGAGGCCAAACTAAAAAGTTTTCTAAAAAGCTTCCATCCACAAAATCCACCTGGAACAAAATCGGAGTACTCAAACCTTGGCGCGGGAGTCGCAGGACATCGATTAGAAAAGTTGCATCGCAAAAGTCTTGAGGAAATTCTAAGAAATGATTTTTTGGATGGATTGTCGTTGAAAGATACGCGCATCACTCTGAGTGCGGAGCAAGCCTCAAGGATGTCGCCGGTCTTTCTAAACGGTGAAAAGTCCGAACCCTGGCTGTTGCGACCTACTTCCGTTTTAAAAGGTGCGGGGTCCTTGCGCTCGACAATGCAAGATATGACGACGTTATTAAAAACCATGATGGGACTGGGAGAGCAAAAATATTTACCCATGGTAAGTCTTGCGACAACCCCCACTTTTACGTCAGGAAAAAACTCGGGAATTGGACTTTTTTGGAATCACTTAACTGAAGAAAATATTGTGTGGCATAACGGCGGCACTTACGGTTCTTCAAGCTTCATGGGCTATGACCCCGATCAAATGATTGGCATCGTCGTTTTAGCAAATTCTCAATTTATTGACGAAAAGGGCGTCGATCCGCGAATAGACATCGCCTCGATAACTTCACTTTTAACTGTCGCTGCGAACCAAAAAATGGAAAAGCCTTTAAAGATTCTTAAGGACTACGACAAAGAGGTCGCCCGTCGTATTTCAGAATTTGAAAAAGTCCCTGCCAAGCCACAACAGATGGACTGGGTACAAGCCAAGCTTGCCCACATGGTTGATATCGACCAATACATGCGCAAACTGCCAAGCACCATCAATCAGAGTGATCTTTCAGCAGCAGAAAAAGCCTTCTTCGACAAAGGCTATTGGCGCCGCTTTTACATGATTGACTGGCAAAACACGCAAGACCTTAAAGCTCTGCTAAAAATCCACGGTTGGTTCAACATCAGCAAATGGGGAAAACAATCAGACAACCAAGCATGGCTTCTGGTAAAACACGCTGACAACGATCCCAAGTTCCAAAAAGAAATTTTAGAAAAGCTAAGCAAGCTTTATAAAGAAAAAGAAACCGATCCAACCAACTACGCCTATTTATACGACCGCGTAGCCTCACCTCAGCGCTATGGCACCCAAGGAAAATGCACAGGCCCAGGCCAATGGCAACCGCACCCAATAGAAGATGCAGAAAATGTAGATAAATTAAGGGCAGAATTGGGCCTAAAACCAATGCAAGAATACCAAAAAGATTTCAAAGAAATCTGCAAATAAAGAACCTCAGAAGGAGGTTGTGCCCGCGCTAAAATACGCCAGTGGCGTATTTTAGTGTGGAGCATGTGGGAGGCTCTCACCGCGAAGGCGGTGAATGTCGACCACATAGGATTTTTGGGCTCGATGCCCAAAAAGCCGCGTCCCGAGATGCCAGCAAAGCAAATCGTAAAAAACCCAAAATGTATGCATTAAAGAAGAAAAAGAAAATGGCTCAGAAGGAGGGACTCGAACCCCCGACCCAGCGGTTAACAGCCGCTTGCTCTACCGACTGAGCTACTTCTGAACTCGGTGAAGTGCTAAATTAGGGCTTTGGGGCTTTCTTGTCAAACAGATTTCTGCCTCTAAAGCGTTCCAATTCGCTCTAAAGCTCGATTCAGGCCCGGACTGGAAAAGGGCATGCCCTTATATTTGAATATTGCAGCGCCACCAATTTGGACCTCAAGGACCAAAGAGGGCCCGGAAGCGGGCTGAGCTCGCAATAAACCCCGGTATTTTGGGGTTTCAGTACCCTCTTGGGAAAATCCCCCGACCATCAGCTCGCACACGGCCGAGATATCCTGAGGTGAAGTCAGTGCCTTAAGAACGGCCCCATCCTCCGCCAAAACCGCGACTTCCGCGGTTCCCTGAGGACACCAATTAAGCAACCGCTGATCACCCCCGACCAAAAGACCGATAACACTGTTCGGGTCCCCGACTTGAGTTTGCGCCGTCGGCGACTGCAAAGCCTTGATGCAATAAATGACAATTACCAGGGCCGTAACCAACGCGAGAGTTTTAAAAAGCAGACTTAAATTCATACCCATAACCTTACGGCAAGGC
>CAMLMF010000014.1 GCA_946480995.1 uncultured Bdellovibrio sp.
CAGGCGATGCACGACGTAAACGACTTTGCTGGAACGGGGATTGCCCTTACGGACATATGAATTTAAAGCGCTGTGAATGGTGTCGTCTGAATTCCATTTTGCGGCCACGGTTAAAGCCCCCGGGGCTTTGTTGCCGACGATAATGTCCAGATCCTCGTGCAGGATGGCGAAACCTCGGGGTTGGTATTTTTTCGGGATCTTTTTCATGGCGGCCTCAATTTAAAAAAGCCACCTTAACAGATCCAAGGCAAATTGGTACTTGGTTTGAAAAGATTTTCCCTAAGCTTGATGCTTTGTTATCAATCCAGCAAAGCCCGTCACCCAGTCTGATTCCGCATTCACACACGGGATGACTTCCAGGTTCTTGCCGCCTTTTTTAATGAACTCTTCCTTGGCCCCCATGGCGATTTCTTCGAGGGTCTCAATACAATCAGCAACAAAAGACGGGCAGATGACGGCGATGTTTTTCTTACCCGTCCGGGCCAGGATTTCTAAAGAGTGTTCCGTTGAAGGCTTTAACCACTCCGCCCGGCCTAAGCGGGACTGAAACGAAACACTCCAGTGGCTATCTAGCAACTGCAAAGATTCTGCAATTTGAGTTGCGGATTCAAAGCACTGAGCACGGTAACAGTTCTTCGCACAGGCGTTGGCTTCAAAGCAGCAGCCATCGGTCTGCAGGCAGCCCGGCACTTTGCGGATATGACTTTCTGGCAAACCATGAAAGGAAAATAAATAGTGATCAATCGGTTCATCACCGACTTTTTCGCGAATCAAGCGGGCACTGGGCTGCACGAAGGCCCCTTGAGCAAAAAAGGGCGGCAAGGTCGTCGTCGGAATATCAAGACCCATCCGACCCATCAAGCGATGGACTTCTTTCAGGGCAGAACCCGTCGTAGCCTCGGAATACTGCGGGAACATCGGAGCTAAAATAATCGAGCTGACGTTGGCTTCCACGAACTCTGTCAGCGCGGACTCAATCAACGGATCTGCATAGCGCATGCCGATTTTGACAAGGTAATTGCTGCCGAGAGTGTTTTGTAACTTCGCTGCAAATTCTTTGGTGTAAACGTTCAGCGGGGACCCCTGATCTTTAATCCACACCTTTTCATAGTTCGCAGCCGAAGCCGGACCCCGCCGAGGCACAATTAGCAAATTCACCAAAGTCCATCGCAAAGGATAAGGTAAATTGATCACATCCTTGTCCATCAAGAAGGTCGAAAGATATTTTTTAACGGCAGGCACTTCATAAGAAGGGGGACTGCCAATGTTTAAAAGAAGAACGCCAATTTTACCCATAACGTTTCAAAATCTCCTGTGCCAGTTCTTCGCTGCGATCTAAGATTTTACTTAAGCCTATCCCGCTCAGATAGTTTCCGTGCAGAAAAATATTTTCCGATGATGGCAAAGCCTTCAGCAAATTTAAGGACTCTTCCAACTGCAAGTCATAATAAGGCAGTGCATTTTTCCAGCGATTGATACGCACGTCGACCAGACGTTCGGTATTTCCTAAAATGCGGTGGCGCTCTTCGGCCAACAGGCGCAGCAAGTCAGTGTCGGAAAGATGCAAAACGGCTTCATTATCAACGCCTCCTAAAATCCACGTTTCATTATAAACTTTATCGCGGTCAGGGAAAATGTACGAGTTCATCAAGATTCCTAAAGACTGCAATCCCACACGGCGTGGAATCAGACAGCCGAAACCTTTGTAGGTGCTTTGCGCTTTGGCAAAAAACATCGTGACACTCATTAACGACGACATTCGGATCTTAGCCAAAAGGGCCGAGGTCGAAGGAGCCACGTTCGACAAAAGATTTGCAGCGACTGCAGCTGATGTTGCGACGACCACGGGGTGTTGCAAAGATTTTATATCCACGGAAGAGTTCAAATGAATTTGTACACCCAGTGCGCGCAGTTTCATTTCTAACTTATCCACGATGTTCTGCATGCCCTGGGGACCGCTGACTAAGCCGCCATAACGGTTTTTCTTTTTGCGATGAAATAACGGGCCCAAAATAAGGGAAGCACTCAGGCCCGTAACATCATTGCCATAAATGCCTTGCATGGCAGGGCCCAAAATATATTGGGTTGGGGCTGATCCTAAATTCCGTTCGCCCCAAGTTTTTAAAGTTTCTTGCGAACGCGGAATAAGTGTCTTTTTTCCGCGAAGAACTTTAGAACCCAAGCAGGAAATGAAACATAACGTTTCCCAAAATCTCAACGGCCACGCGCGGGGTTTGTCGCGAAAAAGAAATCTTTTTTTAGCACTATCCAAAGGAAGAACGGGAGCCAGGCCCAGCTCTTGAAATAGTGATTCGACATTGTCTGTGCGAATCAAGGCGTTGGCCGCGCGTTCAGCAATGCCGCTGTCTAAAACATCCGTGCCTAGCAATCCCCCGACACGGGATGATTTTTCGTAAAGATCGACTTGAAAGCCTTTTTTTGCCAGTTGCAGGGACAAGGTCATCCCTGCAAAACCAGCGCCGATAACGCTGACCTTTTTCATATTGATTGCGAAAATATTTTTGTTTGCGGTTGTTTCGCTTTTAAACGTTCGTCAAAGAAAACGCAGACGTTGCGTAAAAACGGACGCCCCTGTTCTTTAACGATCAATTTGTTATCGCGAATTTCAATCAAGGAATCCCGTAACATTTCTGACAAGAATTCTTGAGACGCCTGTTCGTCCGCGGGATTTGTAAAGGCCACTTCAAATTCAGTCATTAATTTCAAAATCTGTTCACGACGAATTTGATCTTCGGCTGTTAATACGTGTCCCCGCAATGTCGGCAACTGACCGGCCCGTAAAGAGGCTTCATACAACGGCAACACTTTTTCATTCTGATGAAAACTGTACGGAGTTTCTGAAATTGCTGAAACCCCCATGCCCAAAAGCACGTCTGTGCGTTGATCGGTATAGCCCATAAAATTACGGTGCAAACGTTTTTCGTTCATCGCAAGACACAAGTTGTCTGTTGGTAAAGCAAAGTGATCCATACCCACTTCCACATAACCAGCTTCTAACAAAACACCTCGGGCGATTTCGTAAAGGGCTCGTTTTTCAGAAGCTTTTGGCAAGTCTTCGTCTTTAAACAAACGCTGCGCAGGTTTAATCCAAGGCACTAAGGCAAAGCTGTACAGTGCAATCCGGTCGGGACGCAGTTGCACGGTGGCTTTCGCTGTTTCTAAAATGGATTCTGGTGTTTGCTTCGCTAAGCCATAGATCAAATCAAAATTCACCGAGGTATAGCCCATGTCTCGGGCCGCCGAGGTCAAATTTGCGGTGATTTCTAAAGGCTGAATACGATTCACCAGACGCTGCACTTCGGGATTAAAATCCTGGACGCCCATGCTAACACGGGTGAAACCCAATTCACGCAAAGCTTGCAATTGTTCTGTGTTCGTACGACGTGGGTCAACTTCAATAGAGCCTTCAAAATCCTGCAAATCCACTTTGGCTTGGGACAAAATCGGCTTCAACAGCGCGGTTAGGGACTGGGCCGACAAGAACGTCGGTGTGCCGCCCCCTAAGTGAAGATGCTTTAAGGGCTTTTGTAAAAGCTCTGGAACTTGTTCGACATACTGCTGCCATTCTTGCAAAACCAAATCCACATAATGCATTTCGCGCTTGTGATCTTTGGTGATGATGTTGTTGCAGCCGCAGAAGGTACAAAGCGATTCACAGAAGGGAATATGCAAATATAGCGACCAACCACCCGGCGAATTTATCAGCGTGGTTTTTAAGTGCGCCGTCCATTGTTCTCGGGTTGGGTTCGTTTCCCAATACGGAACTGTCGGATACGAAGTGTAACGAGGCGCTGGAACATCGTATTTTGCCAACAAGTGTTTCATGACAATTCCTTGCGCACAGTTTCGACGAACAATTGCACGTGACGTTCGGGGGTTTTCGGTAAAACGCCGTGGCCTAAACCACAAACCCAGCCCGCACGCTGTTCGGGAGTCATGTCCTTCATGGGCGCTAAGAAGGTGTGCAAAGATTTTTTAAAGTCAGCTTCGTTCATAAATAACAAGCTTTGGTCGAAGTTGCCTTGTACAAAACCTTTATTTTGCACTTTGAAGCTGTCCGGTAACCAACAGCGGTGATCAAAGCCTTGGCCCGCCCATGGTAATTCTTTAAAGCCGCCATTAAAAAATGCTGGCTGCGTGCCCTTTGAATAATATCCAAGTTTGTGCGGGTATTCTTTCGATAATTTTTCCAGAACTGGTTGAATGTATTCTTGAAAGAACAGCGGCGACACTTCGCCAGCAGCGGTATCAAAAATCATCACGACTTCCGCGCCACCTTCAAATTGCAGACGGATGTTTTCTTTTAAAAGAGGATAAAGTTTTTCTAAAAAATTTGGAAACAACGGTGCTAACGCCTTTGATTGAATCAACGAACCCGCATGGGATCCTTCGACGGCATACACAAACAAAGTCCAAGGGCCGCCGATAAAACCAATCAGACTTTTATTGCTTGGTAAAACGGCGCGAGTCGCTTGCATGGCTTGCTTTTGAAAGCCCATAAAGTCGATCGCCTTGTCAACGGGCCCTAGCTTGCCAATATTCTCAGCGTTTAGTTTAAATTCCAACTGAGGTCCATGATCGGTGTAATCCAATCCCATGCCGAGGGCTTCTAAAGGAAACAAGATGTCTGAAAACAGAATCGACACGTCAAAGTCAAATTCAGCGACAGGTCCGAGTGCCACCTGCGCTGCCAGCTCTGGATTTTTACAAAGCTGCATAAAAGAATTCTGTGCACGCAAGCCTTGATAGTGCTTGTGATAACGGCCTGCTTGGCGCATGAACCAAATCGGTGGGACATTTTGAGGAATACGTTGCAAAGAGTTGTGAAAAAGTGAATTCATGAATTTTCCTCCAGGGACCATTGGTAACCGACACCGCGTACGGATCGAATGTGTTTTTCGCCGTCATCTCCAAGAACGTGTCTTAGGCGCACGATGATGTTGTCCACCGTGCGATGACTTGGGTTTTTATCAACCCCCCACACTTCGTTCATGATCTCATCACGACTTAAAATGCGCGGGGATTTTTCAATTAATAACTGCAAGATCTTCATATCCGTGACAGGGGGATATTCGATCTTGCCGGATTTAAGTTGCACCGACAGATTCGTGAAATTCAGCGTGCATCCAGGCAGCTCAATTTCGCGGGCGGGGGCATGGGCCTCTAATACGTGCTTCACACGAATCAGCAACTCTTTCAGATGAAAAGGCTTAGGAATGTATTCTTCCGCGCCAAGCTCAAAGCCACGCAAGCGCGATTCGGCATCTGCTTGTGCTGTCAGAAACAAAAACAAAACCGGGGACACCTGTTTGATTTTCTCGGCCAATTCAAAGCCAGTGCCATCAGGCAGGCCAACATCCAGTAAAATCAAATCAAAGTCCTTGCTTGCTGAAAAGGTGCTCCACGCTTCAGAAAGACTTTTCGCCCAGGAAACTTGATATTCTTTTTGCAAACGCGTGGTCAGGGTTTCGCCTAAGGACAAATCATCTTCGACTAAAAGGATTTTTCTCATAAGAAGCGTCCTTCCAGTTCAATCACCGATGTGAAGCCTGTGTTGTCTTTGGATTCAAAGGACAAAGAACCCTTCATCTTTTCAACCAAGCGTTTTGAAATGAGTAACCCAATGCCGTTACTGCGGGCATCTTTGGAGGTTAAGATCTCGCCACCTAGTTTCTTTAAAGGTCCTTTAAAGCCTAAGCCATTGTCTTGAATACGCAGTTCCACGCGGGAACCCGCTTTTTCTTGCACTTGAATTCGAATCACGTTGGCTTTGCCGTGCACAATGGAATTCTGTAAAACATTTCTTAATAAACTAAGCAAAGCGCGGCGATCGCCCTTAAGCATGACTTTTCTTTCCAGTTGAATCGTCAATTCAGGAAATTCACCTCGCAAAGTGGAAATTAAATCCCCAAAAGAAATTTCTTCCTGCAATAAAGTACCTTGTTCGAGGGTTGCCAGTTGCAAAGAATTTTCTAACTGCAGGTCTAAACGATGAATGTCTTGAATCAAACGCTTCATTACGGGCTGTGGGTTGTCTTGGAATTCTTCTTCTAAAACCTCAGCCTGCAAGCGCAAGCGCGCAATGGAGGTTTTAATGTCATGACTGAATGTCGAAAAAAAGAAGCGCAAACGTTGATGGCGAACCTGATCACGATAAGTAAAGATCACCAGCGAAATTCCGCCTAAAAATATGGCGGCTAAAAGTATAGACCCTTCCCAGGCAAACATGCGATAGGACTTTTGCAATTGCTCTAGACTGGCTTGACGCGAATCCATGCGCACTAAAAAGAACACCCACCACCAGGCCACCAAAGAAAAAGTGAAGGCAAACCAGATGACGGCCAGGGCGGTTTTCAAATGCGATTTTGAAAAGCCGTTTTTCATATTAATCGACCGATTCTAAAATCAAAGCAGCAGCCTGATCTAAAAGCTCATCCGAATGCGCCATCGACACGAAGCCCACCTCATATGCGTTCGGCGCAAGGTACACACCTTTATCTAAAGATTTCAGGAAAATATTCTTAAAGTGCAACCCTTGATTCGCAGGGATTTGTTCCACCGTGCGAATCGGTTCGGGGCTTGTACCATGAATCCAGAAAAGCGAAGCGGTGTGGCTGACATCTAAAGCCATGCCTTTTTTCTGTAGGCCTGTTTTTAAAGTATTGGCAAAACGTTCTGTGCGCTTCGCTAAAACATTCCATCCATCAAGGCGCTGCATTTTTTTTAAGGTCGTTAAGCCTGCGCGCATGCCGATCGGATTCGCACTTAAGGTGCCGGCTTGATAAACGTCCCCGCTTGGTGCCACAAGGTTCATCAGATCCGCACGGCCGCCGTAACAGCCCACGGGGAATCCACCGCCGATGATTTTTCCGTAGGTCACCAGATCTGGCTTAATATCTGTTTTTTCAACCATGCCGCCTAAGCCCAAGCGGAAACCAGAAATCACTTCATCAAAAATTAAAAGCGTGCCGTTTTTCTTACAAGTGTCAGCGACGTGTCTTAAGAACTCAGGTCGTTGCATCAACAAACCGTAATTGGCCGGAAGTGGCTCGATGATCACGGCTGCGATATCAGAACCTTGAGCTTGAAAAATTTCAGTCAAGCGAGCTTCGTCATTTAACGGAGCAACAACTGTGTGGGCTGCGACCTCCGCAGAAATCCCTGCACTGGATGAAGCCGACGCACCGGCAAGGCCACTGCCAGCTTTGACTAATAAACTATCTACATGGCCGTGATAACAGCCTTCGAATTTTAAAACTTTTTTGCGCCCGGTTGCCGCGCGGGCCACACGCAAAGCGCTCATCACGGCTTCTGTGCCGGACGAAACAAAACGCAACTTTTCCATGAATGGTAATGTCGAGGTCATCCATTCAGCTAATTCCAAAGAATAAACTTCTGCCGCCCCAAATGTCCAAGCGGTGTCGACCATGCGATGCACTTCTTCAGCCACTTCGGGATCGCGGTGACCCAAAATCAAAGGTCCAAAGCTTTGGCAGAAATCGATGTATTTTTTATTTTCAACGGAAGTTAAAAAAGCACCCTCCGCTTGTTTAAAGAAAACCGGGGCCCGATCCAACCCTTTAAAAGAACGAACCGGAGAATGAACTCCGCCGGGTGCAACCTTTAAAGCTCTTTGAAAAAGTTCATGGGAATTCATTGGCTGCATAAGTGTCTCCAGTTTTCTTGATCCAGAACCAGATGTAGTTTTGCTGGATCAAAAACATTTTTCTTTTCCAAGTAAGCGCGGATCACTTTGGCAGTGTTGCCCGGCCCACAGGCGTGATGCTTCGTTAATATTTCTGGTGCCGCCGTGGCGGCGTATAAAAATTGACTGCCACTATTCCAAAAGAAACTGTCTTTGTTTTGCAACGTCGACACATCCATCGAAATTTTGGCACTATAAGTTGCGATCAAAGGCATCTCTGCACTGACAAAGCCGTCATCGTGGGACAGCTTCGCCCACTTTAAAGAACGACCTGCCAACACCTCAATGCGCGCGGCTTCGTCTTCTCCTAAACCTTCGGCGCAACCGTGCACCCATATACCTTTTTGTGCCAGACTTTGCCATGTTTTAAGCCCTGCAGCCCAAATATATCCTGAATAAGAAAATCCCTCAGGCCACGCTTCTTTGCGCGTGACATACAAAGCGTTGATGTCAGAAGGCAAAGGACTTAATGGCAAGGGGGATCGTTCTGTTTCCGCACCTTCCGCCCACAGTTTGTCTTCTGTGCAACAAATTGCTGCGTCAGTTTTAAGAGTGCGCTCTTTAAGTACTTGGCCTGAATCCGTCAGACCCCGTAAATAAGTGATATCTCCGTAGGAGCGGCGCAGGACAGCGACGCCGATTTTCTGATGGCATCCCCCACCAAAGCTTGCCAGAATTTCACGTTCTTTTTGGGCGCAGACAAAAGTGTCTTCGTCGTGAATGGTTTTAACTAAAGCCTCAATATCAGCGCGGCCTTTTAAGATCTCAATGGCCAAAGCCCCTTGGGCTGCGGCATTGGGATTAATACTTAAAGGTAAAACGGCCCAGTTCATTTCACTTAAATGCTGTCGCAATTGAACTTGAACGTCGGCAAATTCTGCGTGAGGAGCTGTAAGCAAACGATCTAACGCCGCTTTGGCGACGATCAAACCATCAACTTCTGTGGATTCATACAATTTACGAATGCGAGTTGGAATATTCCCACGCACATTTTCAAAGCGCACGTCTTGTAAATCAAACGGCAAGTGGCTTTTAAAGAAATCCATCAGATTATAGGCGCGACGAGGCGAAGAACTAAAAACGCGTAAAGCCTTTGCATCATTAATTTTTGCAAAGTGTGATTTTTTTAACAGTAAAAGGTCCCGTTGGTCTGCGCGGGGCAATGTCGCTGCGATCAAGGTTTCATTTTTAGGCTCTGTCGGAAGGTCCTTCCAAGAGTGTACAACCAGATCTGTTTCTTGGTTGAGCAGCTCGCCGTGAAAGTCTTCTGTAAAAACACCTTTTTCAGGAATTTTCCATAAGGGGTCTGTTAGATTTTTATCCCCCAAGGATTCTTTAAAGCGATATTCGATTTCTAAGTAGGGATGTTTCGTTTGTAAAGCTTCACCCACCATCAAGGCTTGCAGGCGCGCTAAATCACTTTTGCGGGCAGAAATTTTTAAGCGCATAAATCATCCCAACCCAAAGGTCGCAACTCTGTCCGTTGCATAAAGGCCTGGGCTTTTTCTTGTAAATACATTTTTAAAGCTAAAATTTTTGAAGAAGTTTCTTTTTTTGTCTCTTCAATTTCGGAAAAAAACTGGTGCAAGCCCAAAACTTGCGTTTGCGGGGCGTGGGTTGCCACAGCTAAAGCCAACTGATTTTCTTCGCCGCGCAAATCAAAAATATACGAAGGCGGGCAGTGCATAGAGCGCAGTAAATTTAGAATCAAGTCGTCACTTAACGGGGCGGCCACAATCATCGCATCACAGGTTGTAAAGGCTTGCGTGTAAGTTTTTAAAGAAAGGTTATTAAACTTTTCTGCAAATTTTTCGATCTTTTCCGGGGACCGGCAGACCACGTGCAGATTTTTTTTATGCGCCAACCAAGGCAAGATTTCTTGCGCCAACTGACCTGAACCTAAAATAGCAATGTCCTGAGTGTCTTTGCAGTATTTGCGCAACAGACTTCCATAACTCTGTGAACCCATGCCAGTTAAATATTCTGCTCGGGTGCGTTTCACTTCAGAAATAGTAAAACTTAACCACTTTTGTGACTCTGCAAAAAGCAGATCATCGGATTCTCGGCGTTTTTCCATAAAGTTTTTAAACTGACCAAAAACTTCTGTTTCACCCAGAATCGGTGAGTGCAGGCCGCACAGAATTTCTAAAAGAAACGTCAACGCTTCTTTGCCGCGTAAAATTTGATCTTCGGATTCAAGGGCGTTGTGAAAAAGTACTAAGTCTGTTTCGTTGCAAAAAATAATACTGCGCAAACATGTTTGCCAGACGGCGGCTTGCGCAGGCAGGCCGATGAAGTTTCTGTTGGATTTTCTGTGAACGAGAAGTATATCTTCCATCGCGGACAGATGTATCACTAAACTTTCATTGAAGTGTCATCTAATTGTCATCGACATATCGTAGTATTAAATCTAATTCCGGTGGAGATAATATGAAGTTAACTCAAAGACCTCGAAGAAATCGCAAATCAGAAGCCCTGCGACAAATGGTTGCAGAGACCGACCTCCGAGTTTCGCAATTAGTGTTGCCACTTTTTTTGTGCGCGGGCAAAGAAGAGCGTCAAGCGATCCACTCTATGCCGGGAATCTTTCGCATGAGCCCCGATGTTTTAGTCTCCCACGTTCAAGATGCTGTCAACTTAGGCATTAAGTCTTTTGATCTTTTTCCGGCGTTGTCGGACTCTTTCAAAGATCCCTATGGCAAAGAATCTTTAAATCCTGACGGCCTTTTGCCGACAACATTGAAAATGCTGCGTAACAAGTTTCCCGATATCACGTTGATTTCGGATGTTGCGTTGGATCCTTATTCTTCCGATGGTCACGATGGCGTGGTTCGTAACGGAAAAATCGTCAACGATGAAACGGTTGAAATCTTAGCCAAGATGGCTATCGTGCACGCCCAAGCCGGAGCCGATATTGTTTCACCTTCAGACATGATGGATGGCAGAGTCGGCGCGATTCGCGAGGCTTTAGACAGCGAAGGTTTTACTGACACCGGGATTTTGTCTTATTCGGCAAAGTATGCTTCCAGTTTTTACGGACCCTTCCGCGAGGCTTTAGATTCGGCCCCGAAGTTTGGCGACAAGAAGACTTATCAAATGGACTATCGCAATGCACGCGAAGCCCTGCGCGAAATTGAACTGGACGAATGCGAAGGGGCCGATATGGTGATGGTTAAGCCAGCGCTTAGCTATCTGGACATTATCAGTCTGGTGAAAAGTCACACGCATTTGCCGGTAGCTGCTTATAATGTCAGCGGGGAATACGGTTTGATCAAGGCCGGGGCAAAAGCGGGGATTATTGATGAAACGCGGGCCATGGTGGAAACACTGTACTCCATCCGTCGCGCGGGGGCCGATGTGATCTTCACATACTTTGCCGTGCCCATGGCCGAATGGTTACGTCAGAACGCGACCTAATTGCTCTTTACACGGAATGCGTGGCTGTTTACAATTTTCTTTTAACAAGGAAGTTGTATGAAGTTGGGTGTAGAGGTTCTGTTAAGTGATGCCAAGTTATTGAAGTCCTTAAAAGGTCAACGAGTGGGCTTGGTCTGCCATCCCGCAAGTGTCGATGAAAACTTGCAACACAGCCTGGATCTTTTAGCCAAAAAAGTGAAGTTGTCATGTGCCTTTGGACCGCAGCACGGTGTGCGTGGTGATAAGCAAGACAACATGATTGAAAGTTCAGACTTCGTTGATCCCGTTTTAAAAATTCCTATTTTCAGTTTGTACGGTGAAGTCCGCAGACCCACCCACGAAATGATGCAACACTTTGATATTTTGTTGTTTGATTTGCAGGATTTAGGCTGCCGTATTTACACCTTTATTACGACACTGCTTTACGTGATGGAAGAGTGCGCAAAATACGGCAAAGCCGTGATCATCTTAGATCGCCCGAATCCCGCAGGTCGTCCGATTGAAGGTTTTAGAATGTTACCGGGTTGGGAATCCTTCGTCGGTGCTGCACCCTTGCCGATGCGCCATGGTCTAACGGTGGGTGAACTTGCGCTGTACTTTAAAGATTTCTATGCGCTGGATCTTGAACTGCAAGTCGTTAAGATGAAAGGCTATGCTCCGAATAAAGGCCCTGGTTTTGGTTGGGATATGAAACGTGCGTGGGTGAATCCTTCACCGAATGCCGCCACTTTGAATATGGCCCGAGCTTATCCTGGCACAGTCTTGATTGAAGGGACGACGTTGTCAGAAGCGCGCGGTACGACTCGTGCTTTAGAAATTATTGGGGCTTCCGACATCGATTTTAAAGAAGTTCTTTTGCGTATGAAAAAGAAAGCACCACAATGGCACAAGGGTGTGACTTTAAGGGAATGCTTTTTTGAGCCCACATTTCATAAACATGTCGGGAAACTATGTCATGGCTTTCAGTTCCACACAGATACTGAAAGCTATAAGCACGAACAGTTTAAACCGTTCCGCTTAACCGCATTGATGTTAAAAGTGATTCGCGAAATGCATCCAAAATATCCGATCTATCGTGATTTTGCTTACGAATATGTCAAAGATCGTTTGGCCTTTGACGTGATCAATGGGGGACCGGCTTTAAAAAACTGGATTGAAAATCCGAAGGCGACTCCGAAGGACTTAGATGCAGCCTTGGGCAAAGACGAAAAATCTTGGGACAAAGAGCGCCGCAAATATTTATTATATAAATAATTTACTTTTTATAAAAATGGTCGAACTGATCGCGCATAGCTTCTGAATGAAAGAAGAGA
Source organism: uncultured Bdellovibrio sp. (assembly GCA_946480995.1). The sequence continues at coordinate 12,457 of CAMLMF010000014.1, forward strand.
AAGTATCGGTTCGGCTGAAAAAAGCAATGCAAGGTGAAATTCGCCGGAGCCCCTAAGCCTAATTTTTCTAAATGATATAGAAACACGGCACGTTCTGTTAGCATCACGTCCGTGCGTTCTGCTTTTAGCAGTCTTATTCGTGCTTCCACCTCTTGGATTTCTTGATAACTTTTTGCAGAGTTCACGATCTCTGAAGACACCTTTTGACCTAAAGAAACTTTGGCATTTTTAAAGGCGACAACTCGCAAGTCAGTAAAATCCTTGGGCTGACTCAGATGAATCTTTCGAGAGGCCTTTGTCGCTGCGCAATTCTCAAAGACATAGGAAAAGTTAGAGCGGAATGCAAAGGGCAATGAATCTTCTTGAATGTTTACCGCGGCATCGACTTGGCCTTTGCGCAGACGTTCGATAGCTCTCATTGACGGGAAATATTCGTACTCGGGGGCAAAATGAGCTTTGCTTAAAGCGGCATGCAAAGCCACACCTTCTTCGCCCTGAATATCTTTATTTTCCAAGTAAATGTGCGGAGCCTGTCCCTTGACGACCGCCACACGCAAAGGTATTGGAGTTTCAGGAATTTGATAAACGGCGTACGCGAAAGAGGCGCCAAAGAGGCACGCGCAGAAAGTTAAAAAAGCACAGAACGACTTATTTTTCACCGGACTTCTCGCCTACATTCCACGAGAATGATTTCATGATTTGATTGCACTGCTTTAAGGAACTATTGAAACTCGCCTGATCATCAAGGCAGGTCATGATCGCGACGCGATCTTCATTTTTTAAAATGACCTGACGGATTTGTTTGTTCTTACTGCGAGAAAGCATGTCGACCACCAAAGCGGGACTGCCATTTAAAGTAAAATTCTTTGCTGATAAAACTTCAAAGCCATAGTTTGGATAGTCTCGCATCCACTTGCGCGTATAAAGTTCAAGGGACGCAGTCTTTGCGACTTTGTCGGTACGGATGCTGAGGCTGCCCTTTTGAGGTTTGTCTTTCGCCGCAAAACGAACTGTGTCCAACAAACTTTTTTCAGATTTACTAACCGGAATCCACTCAGAGCCTTCGGTTTTTACCGTAAAGCCTTTGTGCAGAAAATAAAGTCCCTTTTCCGGTGTCGTTAACGCCGAAGTGCTCGTCGCTGGATACGGAGCCGACTGTGCAAATAAAGGAACTAAAATTAGAAAAACGAAGAGCTTCTTCACTCTTTAAGCTTAGCTTGGGGGGCTGGCTCGATGCAAGGACCTAAATCTGTGGGAAGGGGAGCGATGTAAATTTGTCTTTTGTCTTGAAAAGACCTAACAAACGCCAAACGCTCTGAAGTCTCATTAGATAGAGCTGGTGCAGACAATGGGTCCGTGCCCTTAAAAACAACCTGGGTGCATTGCTTTTCTAAGTTGTAAACTTCGATTTGCGGATGCTTTTCACCCTTACGAACCACGCTGTAAAACAGACGTAACGGAGGTTTCGGCGCAAAAAACAAATCACGATATGCACCTTCGCCCGACTTCAGAACAAAGGGTATTTTTTCTTTGAGTTTAAACAGCACCAGGCTTTGTTCTTCGCTTTTTAAATTCTTTTCGACCCATGCTACTTGCAATTTATCAGGGGTGACGGCGGGATAGCGTTTTTCTTTGTCTTTTTCTGCGGAAATTAAACTGACCGGTAAATGCTTTAAATCTAAACGATAGATGCCTAAAAGATCCCCGCGGCGAGAGGTAAAGAGCATATAGGGTTTGCTGGCGTGTTGAACGAACAGCGCCTCGCCATCAAAGCCCGGCTGTTGCGTTAAACGCAAAATATCCGTGCCGTACAGATCACTCATATATAAATCAGCCGGAGGAAAATCGCCGTTAAAGTTTTTGTTCAGCAGGGGGCTTTCTTTGATTTCATCTGTCGTGGAAGCGTAAATAATTTCGGAATCACCGACATACGAAGCATCAAAAGCATCGCCATCAGAAAATGTCACGCGACGTTCTTTATTTTTACCTAAATCAATTTCGTAAATTTGTGCACCCTTATGGGCTGAACGACTTTTGCTCGTGTACAGTAAGCGCGTACCATCAGCAGAAAAGCGGGGATGGTCGTTGTCGCCTAGGAAGGTGATCTGTTTTGAGCCTTTAGTTAAAAGATAATCCGGAGTCAGAACATCTTTGGTCGCACTGAGATGAGTACAGCCCATCCCGAAAACTAAAAACCCACTCACGATTCCTAAAATCCATTTCATGAATCAACCTTATGCAATACTTTCTGTAATAGCGAAGACGGATTGATCTTTTTCAGATCTTTGATATCCACCCATTCCACATTTTTCCCTGGAATTGATTTTCGCTGAGAGATTTGAATAAAGATATCATGATGTGTGATGTTGTGTTTGGCATCATAGGCTTTAGGCTTGTTTTTTTCTTTGGCAATTTCCCCTGGGAAAATCATCTGCCCTTTTAAAAAAGGAGCGTAATCGTTTTTAATCAAAGCGACTTTCGAATTTTTCACGCTGACCAGGGGCTTCCAGACCCAGACCTCGCTGTCTTTGCGTGGTTTTTTTATTGGCAGCGTGTCCACAAGATTTTTTTCACGCGCGACACAAGTCGCAGCCCACGGACACAGCATGCAGGTGACTTTTTGGGGAGTGCAAACAGTCGCCCCTAATTCCATCAACGCCTGATTTACCACATCGGCACTGCCAAGGGCGGCAAGGTCATTGGATATGCTTTGCAGGATGTCGCGCCCTTTGCTGTTCCACCACTCGAGCTTCAAACCATAGCGACGTGATAAAACACGGATCACGTTGCCATCTAAAACGCCCACTTTTTCCCCGAAGGCAATGCTGGCCACGGCGCGGGATGTGTAGGGCCCAAATCCTGGCAGCTCTAAAAGTTCGGCGGCAGTTTCAGGAAATCCTTGTGCTGCCAAAGCCTTAGCAGCTTTGTGTAAATTGCGCGCACGAGAATAGTAACCCAGTCCAGCCCAGGCTTCTAAAACTTCGCTTTCAGGAGCGTTGGCAAGATCTTGCACGGTCGGAAACTTTTTAAGAAATTTCTCAAAATACGGAATGACGGCAACGACCGTTGTTTGTTGTAACATCACTTCAGAAAGCCAGATGCGATACGGGTTTTTATTTTCACGCCAAGGCAGTGGGCGCAGATTTTTTTTGTACCATTGCGTAAGCTGTTTGTGGTCGAGTTTATGGTCGTATTTTGCAGTCATCCGCGGTAATGTAGTCTTCAGATAAATGAGGAGTCAATATGGAATACAAACCCTTAAGTGGACGCGAGTTCCCCCGTTTTTCCGCGATCAAAACCTTCTTTCGTCTGCCGTATGTCGCGGTCGAAGCGGATTACGATGTCGGGATCTTCGGTATTCCCTATGACGGCGGCGTGTCCTATCGCCCTGGGGCTCGTTTTGCTCCTGCGAAAGTGCGCGAAGTGTCGAGCTTAGGTCGTGGTTTCCACATGACTCGTATGGAAAACTTCTTTGAAAAATTAAAGGTGGCCGACATTGGCGACTGCCCGACGGTGCCTATTGATCAGGGGCAGACTTATGAGCGCATCGAAAAATTCGTCGGTGAAGTTTTAAGTCACAATAAAAAATTTCTTTCGGTTGGTGGAGATCATTCCACAACTTTGCCTGTCTTAAGGGCTCTAAGAAAGAAATACGGTAAACCCTTGGCGTTCATTCACTTTGATGCGCACTTAGACACTTACCCCGCAGCTTGGGGTTGTGAATACCATCACGGCGCGTTTGCGCGGCACGCGGTGGAAGAGGGTTTGGTGGATCCAAAGAAGATGGTGCAAATCGGAATCCGTGGACCGCTAGCGGGTGGCGACGACATGAACTTCGTGAACAAAAACGGCATTCGCGTGATCACAGTGGATGAGATTCGCAATCAACCGATCAGCGACTTTTTAAAAACACTGCCAAAATTTGACGATACACCCACGTACATCAGTTACGACATTGATAACTTAGATCCAAGTTGTGCACCTGGCACAGGCACGCCAGTTCCGGGTGGATTGACGACGTACGAAGTGCAACGCATCTTCCGCGCCCTGGAAATTCCAAACTTAGTCGGCGGCGACGTGGTGGAAATTTCCCCGCCCTTTGATCATGCCGATATTACAGCTTTGGCAGGAATGGATGCACTTTTTGAGATGCTACATTTATTCGTAAAGAAATAATGCCAAGGAGCATGTTCGAGGCGATTTTTTAACGCAAATCTTTTCATTCGCTCTCCGAGGTCTATCA
>CAMLMF010000015.1 GCA_946480995.1 uncultured Bdellovibrio sp.
CCTTAAATGAACTTTCTTTGAAATACCAGCAGGAAAAACAGGCCCAAAACCTTGCACAAGCCTTGAGTGCTAAGTTGAAAATTTTTAAGTTAAAAACGCAACGACCTTATCAGATCGAAGTTAAATAACTAAATACCTTACAAAGTCTTAGATAAAATAATATCCACGGATCTTTTCACGACAGCCATGACTTGCTCTTTGTAAAGGGCAGCCAATTTTTCTGGAGCCATCTGCTGCGCTTCTTCGCATGTTTTTCCTGTTTTAAAGACGGCATCTGCGGGCGTGATTAAGGCGCGGGCTTCGACTTCTTTGGTTTTTACATTCCAAATTTCAGCGCGGATTAAAGAGTAAACTTCCAAATCCCCTTTTGCAGTCAGCGGAGCACGGCAGAAAAGGCCGAAACCGGGTTTGTATTGCGGGAAGTTTTCGTGCGACATCGGATGCATCACGAAGACATACTGTGCGCCTTGTTTTTCTGCTTCTGAAAGAACGTATTGTTGCAACTCTTGATAGCGATTGCCTAAGTAAATATCCTTCAAGCTTTTCGCTTGGCTTTTTGCTTGTTGAACCTTTTGCATATCCAGGGCGATCGAGAATGTTTTCTTGTTCATCTGGCCAAGTTCAGCGCGGGCACTGGATACCAATGTTTGATTGATGGACCACTTGCTGACGTCCGCAGAAAAATCTTTGTTACTTAGGACAGTCGTGCCGATATAACTGATCGGCAATTGGTCATCAAAGATCGCAAGCACACCGATGTCGTTGATGCTAGCCATTTTATTTTTATCAAAAGATGTGCTTGCACAGCCGCAAGCGAACAAAGAGGCCAAGGCGATAAGAACAAATTTAAACATAAATATCTCCTGAAGAAAACGATACCGAGATTTCTCGGCGCTGTCCAGGAGGTACGCCGTACCTTTTCGGAGGCGGCGCAATGATATTATTTTTGAGGTGTGCTTTTCTGCAGGGAAGAAATTAACTCTTTCAAAGCCACGGCAGGGTCTTTGGCAGACTCCAGTGACTTGCACTGTGCAATGAAGCGCGCATAGTCCTGGTCCAGTAAGTTGTACAGACTTTCAAAGTCTTGCAGGTCCTGCATATATGTTTTGTAAACCAGAAGGCGGGCGTTGTTCAGTTTATACTCGGGGAATTTTTTGTACGAATCCGTATGCAGTTGTGGCTGCAAAGTGGTCACAAAGTTTTTTTGAATTTGTGCAATTCGTTCCAAGCGCTTTTCTTCGTTGCGATCGGCCACCGGCAGATTTTTATACCAGTCTTCTAAAGCGCGCAGTTCACCAGAAATAAAGTGTGAAAACAATTTTGAATCAGCATTTTCTTTCTTAATCTGTGCTAGCGTTGCGGACTCAGGGCCTTCTTTTTTCAAGTAAAACTGCTCAGCCCCCTTATCGCCTAAGAACGTAGCTAAACGCTCGTTAAAATCGGCAGAGCTTTTAATGTACAAAGTCGCATGCACTGTTTCATGGATGATTGTATTTACTAAGTCATAGTCGTCATAACGAAGCATTGAACTTAGGATCGGATCGTTAAACCAACCCAAAGTGCTGTAGGCTGAAACTCCGCGCATAAACGTATCCAAGCCGTCAGCTTGCAAAGATTTTTCCTCTTCCACAGCGTCGGCCTCATTGAAGTAACCTTTATAGGGCATCTTCCCCATAAAGGGATAAGACCACTGGTGATGTTTGAGTTCCCATTTGGCTGCGGCACTGACGACGTAGGTAACGTAAGGGCGACCCAGCTCGACGTAGGAAGTATAATTCTTTGTCGATTTCAAGTGCAGGGTTTGTTCGCCGAACACGCGGGCTTCTTGCGCCAGACGTAGTTTATTTTTTTTGGTTTCATCCAGGTTTGGATCTTGTAACGCTTTTTCAACGGGTTCGCGACTGCTCAGCAATTGCATTTGTCCGTAACCTGATTTCATCAGGTAGCCCATTTGGCAGGCGCTTAACAGCACAACGCTGCTGCACAGCCCGAGTCTAGCAAGATATTTTCTTAGAGCTGCCACGTGACGCCAGCGCGGATCGAGGAGTCATCGGTTTGTAGACCGCCACCAATAGGAGTCTTCCACACGTCATAACTTAACTTGATTCCGAAGGCTTCGGTCATTTGAATTTTTAGTCCCGCACCATAACTTGGAATGCCTGCAGTTTCTGGTTCAATCGTGAAAGTATTTTGGCCTTCAATTTTTACTTCTTGATAACGACTGATCTGCGCCACACCGGCTTTGATGTACGGCTGCAGGAAGGATTTGCGATCCGCAAATGTTAATACCAGATCCGCACCCATGATTTGTGATTTTTGGGTTGTGTTACGTTGCGCATCCGAAGCACTTGCTTTTTCTTTACGTAAACCTTTGGCGTCAGTGTAGGACAGCTCTAAAGCTAAGCGCTCTAGAAAGTATAAAGACATTGAGCCCGTGATGGATTCAGAATCAAAGGAATTGTTTTCATCGAATGTCGTCGTTTTTCGGCCGTAAGAAAGGCCCAACTCTGTGTACAGGGCATGACTTGTCAGGGAAGCGAAGGTCACGGCGAAAAATGGTAATAGCAGAAAGATTTTTTTCATATCCTCTAAGCTTACCAAGGCTCTGTGGCGAGTAACATGAAATCTGCCATTCTCTGGACTAAAGGGCTCCTTTACGCTACAACTAAAGTATGGCAAATAAACTAAAATGCGGTCTTCCTAGCGACGAACAAGAACTGAGAAAACTTCTGACTCCTGAACAATACAAAATTATGGTGGAAAACGGCACAGAACGACCTTTTCACAACGAGTACTGGGATCACCATGAAGAAGGCATTTATGTTGATGCCATTTCTGGGGAGCCACTTTTTTCCAGTGCAGATAAGTTTGATTCTGGCTCGGGCTGGCCCAGCTTTACAAAGCCTTTGAATCCAAATGCAGTGAAGGAAATTGTCGATCGCTCCCACGGGATGGTGCGCACCGAAGTGCGTTCGCAAGTTTCGAATTCACATTTAGGGCATGTATTTGATGATGGCCCAGGGCCCACAGGGTTACGTTATTGTATTAACTCGGCGGCGTTAAAATTTATTCCAAAAAAATCTTAGTTGCGATTGACGATGGCCGGTGGACTGAAGTTCACCGTAAAGCCAAATTTGATGTGAATGTAGCCGTCGTCTTGAATCATCTCTTTCGGTGGATTCGGAAAAACGCGAGCGTCTTTAAAGGCATTCACTCCAGCTAAATCAAAAGCCGGAACGCCGGACTCTTTCATGATCAAAGCTTTTTGCAAATAGCCCTTTTTATCTAAAAGAAACTCCACGTGGGTTACCCAGTGACGATTGCCCAGTTGAGAAAGTGTGGGGCGATCAAAGTTCGCCAAAGCCTGCTCCACGCGGGTTTCCCAGCGATAGCGAATCAATTCTTCAAGGCGCGCATAGAAAGTATAAAACAAATAACGATCCGTATTTAAAGCGGTGAACGATCCCACTTTCACATCGCGTGGCAAGGCTTCGCCCACCGTTGATCCACCTTGAGAGGCGCGATTCATCTCTTGCAGTTCGCGAGAAATATCAACGCGCTGATAGCCCTCTTTGTCTAAGACGTCGGACTGATTTTTTTGCTGCTCTTTCGCTTGGGCTCGCGCGGGTGCTGCATTTTTCGCAGGTCCTTGCCCAGGGCGATTGGCAGTCATGCCGGTTTGCGCGGCTTGGGATTCTTCACGCACGCGCTGTTTTTGCTCTGACAGAAAGCGCGCTAACGTTTCGTCCTCAGGCATTTTCATTTTCTCTGGCACAATTGCTTGGCGGACGATGGTTTGTTTGTTTGGTGTTAAGGCGTCTAAGATCGCGCCCTCAGGATCCAAAGAAACTTCGATGACCTCTGGTGGTTTATGTTCAAACAACGGAGCCAACCAAACCACGCCACCAAAAAAGCTCAAATGCAGCATTAAGCTGAAAAAGAGGGCAATGGCGATATATATGCGGTGGCGTCTTTGCATCGTTTAAAATCCTCCTGGGATTTCCGTGTCTCACTTTAGAACGAAACTAGACGTTTGGGCAAGATGGCTAAAGTTGAAACGTTTTCTGCCGATAAGAATTAAAGCTCATAGGGGGAAAAATGGGGAAAGTGCTCGATATCACGCCGCGCCTAAAATCGCAAAATTCTGTGAATAATAAGCAAGTTAAGGCTAAGGCCGAAGTTCATGATATCACCCAAGCTCGTCAGGAAATTCTAAGTCGCGATCGCCGCGATGTAAAAAGAACAATTTTGACTGAATTCGTCGGTGCTTTTGTCGTTCTTCCAGAAAAAGGACTTCTGAAGGTCGCTCTGTACGATATCTCTGAAAACGGGGTCGCTTTTGATTTGGAAATGCTCGAAGGTGCGTACCAAACGGGCGATGAAGTGGCAATGCGTGTGTACTTAAATCATTCGACATATTTTCCGTTCACAATTCGTATTACCAATGGTCGTACAATTGAAGACGAAGGAGTCGTTCGTCATGGAGCGAATTTCGTCAAAGGAACAATGAACGATGTCGCACTTCATCATTTTGTGAAGTTCATTGAGAACGTCAGTGCCAGTCTGAAAACAGACTCTGGTGACGTGCTAGTTTCGCATATCTCTTAATTTCAAATTCTCGACGGCCTTTTCCGTGGACTTTGGTCCTGCAATTTGTTGCAATTTAGCTGTGGTACATCTGCAGCGGATGCAGGTGGCAGGTACTAAAATACACGGAGGGCTGTTTGAGTAAATCTAAGCGCAGAAAAATTGTAGTTGATACCAATGTGATCCTTTTCGATTCTCAGGCCATCTTGCGTTTTGGCGAGTCCGACGTTCATATTCCTATTTCAGTGATCGAAGAAATCGATAAATTTAAAAGAGACCAAGGCGAAAACGGACGCAATGCGCGTCAGTTCAGTCGTTTTATCGACGTACTTCGCGCTAAAGGTTCTTTGGCAAGCGGCGTGCAAATCGAAAACTCGGAAACGATGGTATACATCAATACCGATTTGATGTTAGCCGGAATGCCTTCAGAACTTGATCAGCAAAAAGCCGACAACCGTATTTTGAATACGGCGCTGGCTTTGCAAAAGCAACATCCTCGTTACAAAGTGGAATTGATTTCGAAAGATATCAATTTGCGTATCAAAGCCGACGTTTACGGTGTGATTGCAAAAGACTATGAAACCAACGACATCAATCGCGACGACCTTTACGAAGGTTATCAAGAGATCATGGTGACATCAGAGCAGATTGACGTGTTTTACAAAGAAAAGCGTTTCGTCACTGATATCAAGCTTTACGCCAACCAATATGTGATCATGAAAGATTCGGGCAATCCAAATCATTCAGCAATTGGTCGTTTCAGCTTTGCTGAAAAAGCGATCGTGCCATTGGTGAATGCTGCGGATTCTATCTGGGGTATCCATGCACGTAACGTCGAACAAGCGTTTGCGATGGATTGTTTGTTGAATGATGAAATCATGTTCATTTCGCTCGTAGGTAAAGCTGGTACGGGTAAAACTTTGTTGGCGATTGCTGCGGGTCTACATAAAACATTGGATAAAGGACAGTTCCAGCGCTTGCTGGTGTCTCGTCCGATTTTCCCAATGGGCCGCGACATCGGTTACTTGCCTGGTGATATCGAACAAAAATTAAATCCTTGGATGCAGCCTATTTTCGATAACGTCGAATTTTTGATGGGTGCGGACAAGAAAGCAGCGGGTCGCGCGCAAGAGCTTATTAATCAGGGAATGCTGAATATCGAGCCATTGACGTACATCCGTGGACGCAGCATTCCTAAGCAATACTTGATTGTGGACGAAGCGCAAAACTTGACTCCGCATGAAATCAAGACCATCGTTACTCGCGCAGGACAGGGGACAAAAGTCGTTTTGACGGGAGACGTATATCAAATCGACAACCCATACGTAGATTCTGCGAATAGCGGTCTAACTTATGCGGCAGAGAGATTCAAAGGGCATCCGATTGCAGCCCATGTCACTCTGACGAAAGGTGAAAGATCTGAGCTTGCCGAATTGGCAGCGAATATCATGTAGGAGTTTTTAATGAGCATTGAAAAAGTAATTGATGTCGGTTTTACAGCGTCTTTCACAACTAAAGTGACAGATAAAATGGTACACCAATTTGCGGAGCTTTCGGGCGATCGCAATCCCATTCACTTGGATGATGAATACGCTGGTAAAAGTCGTTTCAAGCGCCGTATTGCTCACGGTATGATCGTTGGGGGCTTGATTTCTCGAGCCCTGGTTGATGGCATTGGCTTAGGTGGAATTTACCTGGGCCAATCTTTGAAGTTCGTAAATCCTGTTTTTATTGACGACAACGTCACTGTGACTATCAAGATCACAGGATTGCGTAAAGAAAAAGGTATTGCGACGGTCGAAACGAATGCCTACAAAGAAAATGGCGACATCGTCGTTAAAGGTGAAGCTGTCATCATGATGGCGAATTCCGTCTAAAAAAGCGATGTCTGCGGTTTTTCATCTGGTCTATATTAGTGAAGCTGTCGAGGATATCAGTTATACGGATATCCGCGACATCTTAGATGTTTCCCGCCGCCGAAATCTTGAAGACGATATTACCGGGTTGCTAATTTTTCGAGACGGTTATTTTCTGCAGCTTTTAGAGGGCGATGAAAAAAAGGTGCGCGCAACTCTAGGGCGTATCTTACAAGATGATAGAAATTATTCTTTACGTTTGTTGATTGAAACTCCAGGGCCCGAGCGTCTGTTTAAAGAATGGACGATGGCTTTTTACGATGGTGATATTTCAGCTAATTCAACTCAAGATTTAATAACTCTTTTCGAGGCGTGTCTTGACGGCGGGGATCATAAGAGACCACTGATCATGCCGATGCTGCGCCAGTTTCGTGCTTCTGCTCCCGAATTAAAATAACACAGCTTTGATGGAGGCTTTATGTCAGGCTTTTTTGCGAAATTGATTTCTCCGAACAACTTAAATCAGAAATACGATGCCTTAGCGCTGACACTTTTGCGTGTCTTTATTGGTTTAACCATGGCCTTTTCACATGGCTTGGGGAAACTTCCGCCCGGTGAACAACTTATCGGTGGTGTGCAAGGCATGGGCTTCCCGATGCCAGAATTTTTTGCCTGGTCTGCGGGCCTCGCTGAATTCGTGGGTGGCATACTGTTGGCGGTGGGTTTATTAACTCGTCCGGCAGCCGCATTTGTGGTGTTCACAATGGCTGTGGCGGCGTTCGTTGTGCATGCGGCAGATCCATTTGGTGATAAGGAAATGGCGTTGTTGTATTTCTTTACGTCTTTGTTCTTCGTTATTCACGGCGCCGGTCGCTGGTCTGTTGACAGTATTCTTGCTAAAAAGTGCAAAAAGTAATTCTGTAGTTCTTGTTCCTTCAAGGTGCTGTCTGCACGGCATCTTGAAAGGTCCTGTTTCAATCTGAGATTTCTCCTCGAGCCGTCCAAATTTTTTTCAGCAGATCTTTTTATAGTGTCGAGCTTTTTTGCGAAATAAGAAGCTTGTAATAATTATTGGAAAACCTCCGACAAGTCAGTTGAGAATGTTCTTAGGAACAGTTTAATGACTGTGGAGGATGCATGAGAAATCTTAGTATGGTGATCTTTATTGCTGCGGGCTTGGCGCTAACAGGTTGCGTGCAAAATAGTGGCGGTACTGAGGTTCCATCAAACAATAACAACGAAGACTTCTCAGTCGTTACCGATCCAGGTGACAACTCCTCTGGCAGCACAGATGGCGGCGCAGGCAGCGGTCCTGTGGGTGGTGGCGACAGTGGGACGGTGACTCCTCCGTCGACGGCTCCGTCGGATGGTTTTTCTATTAATAAAGGTGCTTTGTTAACGGCTTCCACAAATTTGTCTTTGGATTTCTTTCCGCCCTTCAGTGCAGGTTATACAAAGGTCTCTGCCAATGAAACATGTACGGATGGGTCTTGGGTTCGCTATGCAGCAACAGGGGCGCACACCAGTGCTAAAATTAATCAAAGCGTTCCGTTAAGTGTGCAGTTCCGTGATCTTGATGGTCGTACGAGTGTCTGCTATGTAAATCGCATCTTTATCGACCAAAAAGGTCCTGATATCGTATTTGCAAAATACCCTTCAGCGCCCGTTGAAGAAGGTACAGATGTGGAAGTTGTTTTCACAGTAACGGACGAGGGTGCGGGAGTCGCAGAAGTGGCTTGTCAGTTTGGTAATGTGACGAAGTCATGTTCTGCAGGACAAAACAAAGCGACTTTCCCAAAAATGGCAGCTGGAGATTATACATTCACAGTTTCAGCTAAAGATAAGCTAGGCTTTTCGTCTCAGAAAGCAATTACGTTCAAAGTTTCATCTTTATATAAACAGATGGTGCAAAACGTAAAGGTCACTGAAAACAACAAAGTCGACATCTTGTTCGTTGTCGACAACTCGGGTTCGATGGCTTACGAACAAAAAAGCATGGCCAGCCGTGTGCGCAACTTCTTAGATGTTGTGAAAGGTTTGGATTGGCAGATCGCTGTGACAACAACGGACCCAGACAATGTGAATTTGGGTGATGGGCGCTTGATTCCACTTTATGGAAAAACAGGTTCTTATGTTTTGAATTCATCAATGTCCGACAGTGACGCGCGAACGACTTTAGGCATGACTTTGCAACGTCCTGAAACGGGCAGCGGTTATGAGCAAGGTATCTTGACGACCTATCGTGCGATCGAAAGATCCTTAGCTTCAACAAATAACGCGACGAAATTTATACGTAACGATTCACAGCTAGCAGTAGTTTTAATTTCGGACGAAGATGAGTCCGCAAATGGAGCCAAGAATGATCCAGCGAACTTAGTTAAGTACGTTCAGGACACATTCCAAGGCCAAAAAGCTATGAGTTACCATTCGATTATCGCGCGCCCTGGTGACACTGCTTGCTTAGGTGGTGAAGGTTACTCGGCGGGTTTCCGTTACGAACAAATGTCAAAACTGACTGGTGGCGTGATCGGTGACGTGTGCGCGTCGGACTATGCGGCGCAAGTTCAAGGCACCGCCGAAGGCGTTCGTAAAACACTGAAAACGATTTCGTTGTCATGTGCGCCTGTCATCGATGCTATGCACTCGGTATCAGTCCTTAAGGACGGTCAAGTATACAATGGAACTCGCACTTTGAACGGTCAGAACTTAGTATTCGACGACATGTTGCCTGGTGGTAACTACGAAGTTTACTACTCTTGCATAAAATAGGTACGCCATCGCATTTTTGCATGCGAATTTTTTTAAATTCCAAAAGAAAAAGGGAGCTTCTTAGCTCCCTTTTTTATTAGTTTGGACTGGTGTTATTAGACTCGTAAGAGACGTCGCTTTGGCTGACCTTAGTATCAGCTTCGGTTGCGCGGGTATCTTTCGTTAAAAGGCTGTTTAAGACCAATCGTGATGGCGTATCCACCATGATGCGGAAGCCTGAAGGGATTGATACGTTTCTTTCAACCGCTTTTCTTAAGTCGGGGTTATAGAAAATGAAATCATTCTTAGCTAAGCCACTACGACGTAACAACTCTTTCGCTGGGATCGCACGGGCTAATTTAACCGTGTGTAAATCCAAAGTCTTATCGTACTGCAGATTTTCATAAATTTGTTCGTGGTACTTTTCTGCATACAACGCCGCTAAGAACTCACAGTAAAAATTCGAAGAAGCGAAGTCGAAGGTTTTGGATTGGTAGTTGCCAATGATTTCAGCCAGGTCATCGCTGCCGACGGCTTTCATAGCACGACGGACCCCCGAAGGACCGTGGTTCCACGCTGTAATTGCCAAAGGCCACGAACGGCGTAAGATGAGATGATTTTCCTTAAGTAAACGAGCGGCTGCTTCAGTCGCTTTAAATGGCGAGTTTCTTTCGTCGATGTGTTGGTTCACGGTCATAAAGCTTTTGCCGGTATAATCCATGAATTGCCAAATACCCGAGGCGCCGACTTTACTGACGGCATGGCGGTTGAAGCTGCTTTCAACGAAAGGCAAGCGAGTCAATTCCACAGGCAATTTGTGGTTGCGGAAGATTTCTTCCATGCCACTTAAGTAACTAGGGCTGACTTCAATACCTTCTGCAAAGAAGTTCTTTTGACCCGTTTGCATGCGCACATTTTTTTGTGCTTCTTTGGCTTTCGCACGCAGGCTGTCGCCAGGCAAGGCCTCTAAGGCTTTCGCAATGGCGATCTGGTCGGCATTGTCTTCTTCGACTTCGCCGGTAGTGGCGATTTCAGCTAAGGCCGCACGGATGTTTTGCAGTTCTTTTAAAGCGTACTCATCCGCCTTTTGGTTACGCAACCAACGGATTTTAGGTGTGTCGCTGTTGATAATGTGTGACACATCCACGACCTTGTACACGATCCACGGATACAAGGCATGATGCATGACCTTTTTGAAAGAGTCATGGCGAGCATAAATATCAAACCAGAAACCCACGCGGTCCCGCAGCCCCGGCGGAATAGAGAATTCTTCGGCAATACGGTTTTGATAGTCGTTCAGAATTTGCTCACGTTGATACAAAACATCAGGTTCTTTGGTAAAGACCACACCGTCCAAGATCATGCGCTTAATCTCTTGAACTTGCTCTACAATCACCGGAAAGCTTGCAGAGTTGAAGAGGCCGACCACCAGGGTTAAAACCACAAGGGAACCGATCACGCGGGAAGTGCGTCGTTTTGGCACGTATGTCTTATTTTGATCTGAGTTGTTCTCATTCTGCATACCCAATTACAGAGCAAGAGTGGTGCTAGCTTTTTGGGGGTCCCTGGGGCTTATAGTGGGTATAAGCTCAAAGCACTGTCTAAAAGAACGTCACTGATAACAAAATTAGCACCCTGCGAACAGACCCTCATATTAGTGCTTATCGTTCCGGGATTTTTTGTATACTGTGGGTATCAAGATGATCATCCTACAGAGTGAAAAATCTCAAAATAACTA
Organism: uncultured Bdellovibrio sp.; assembly: GCA_946480995.1. Next base: position 10,930 of record CAMLMF010000015.1, read on the forward strand.
CCACTGGATTGTCGGTAAATTCACGCCAGAATTTACGGAAAATCCCGCTGACTTCCTCTGTGCGGGCGAGCAAGAATACCTGCAGCAGCTGACTCATGACAAACGCCGCAACGAATATCTGCAAACGCGCTTTGTGCTCAAAAATATGCTCGCAGAAATTCTGAAAATTCATCCCGCGAAGATTGAATTTACTACGCAAGGGGAGGGGAAGCCTGTCCTAGCCAACGCTAAAACTTTCGTCGATTTTAATATCTCCCACAGTCACGATTATTACGCGATTGTGCTTTCGACCGCAGGTCAAGTCGGCATCGATATCGAAAAATGCCGGGATTCAAAAACTTTGGTGGCCGTCGCGAAAAGATTTTTCTCCGCTTACGAAGCCGATCTGCTTGCAGCGCAAACCGATCAAGAAAAACAAAACCGCATGTTTACGAAAGTCTGGGCGGGCAAAGAGGCGATCATAAAAACCGTCGCCAGTGGTGTTCTTAAAAGTGCTGGGGAAATTTTAATGGATGAACAGACCTGGAAAATAAAAAAGCTCCCCACAGATTTCGGAGAGCTTGATTCTTGGGAAGTGAATTTTATCGAATCCCTTCCCGATTATATCTGCAGCGTAGCCTTTAAAAAGACCACGCTTTAATTGCAAAAAAACTAATCGTTGTCACCTTGGTGAGTCGGCGGCGCACGCAATGCCAACGCCGCCAAAACCTCTGTTTTTAACAAGAAGGCTACATCACGAACATCGGCGTGCACAGCGCAAATTTCTTCTTTACGATCTGACATCGTTGAGGCTTTACACAGTGTAGAATCCATGGCGTCGATCTGTTCAACCAAAGTGCCTTTATTCTGCACGGCACGGACAGAGGCTAAAGCTTTGTCTAAAGCTGCCACAAGTTTGCTAGAAACATCTGTGCGACCTGCTTGCTCTAACAAATCATCCAGGCCAAAACCCGGTTGTGCTGAGTAGCTGCCGACGAAAATCGCACGAAAAGCTTTTAATTGCGCTTCAACTGAAGCCAGCGAAAGCCCTGAGTAAAAGTGTTCAGCGTCGCGCGGGCATTTATCACTTGTACAATCTTTGTGACGTGCCAAAGGGCGGCCTAATTTTAAGTCTTTTACTTTTTCGATATTTGCCAGCGCATCGGTCAATGCGTTGATGGCGTCTTTCATTGATTTGTAGCGAGACCCATCGATCAAAGCTTTCGTGAAGTTGCCGTTTTGTACTGACCATTTGTTTTGCAAAGATGTCGCTTTAACTTCGATATCTTTCACCAGCTCTTGCGCCCAAGCACAACGCTCAAGTTTTTTGCTTTGTTCGTCGCGAGCGTTCCATTCTGCCATCGCAGGATGTGCGCGCAAGTTGCATGTGCTTTTCAAAGATTTTTCGAATAACAAATATTCAACCGCACCAAGACCGCGCACGTTTAGTTTCAAGGAATTTACGTCAACGGTGGCTTTGGCATTATCAACCACGCGGCGATCGATATCGCACGTGTTCAGCATCGGCCAAGAATACAAAAAGTCGTTAATCTCGCGACCGTTATCCAACAACGGTCCAAATGGCGCAGCCTGCACGGCATGGTAAGCCAACATCACACGTTCCCAGTCCAATTGAGCTTGCGTTTCTTCGCGACGAGCTGTTGCACCCTTGGAAAGAGCCTCACAATATTGGCGCAAAGAGTTTTTAAGCACAGGAACTTGTGTTGCAAAAGCTTCAACATCGCGAGCGATGATGTTTGTCCCGATATTGATTAGCATTTTTTGTTCAGAAAAAGGTCCGTCATTCGGCTTTTGAAATTCAGCAGGTAAAACAGTTGAACCTGGTGACTGAGGAGAGCTCGGACTTGGTGCGGGGGTGTTGCCGACTTTTTCGTTTTTAAAGAAGTCTGCGCAAGAAGCCGTCAACAGACAGGTTGCTAGGGCCAGGCTGATTTTTGCCGCCAGGTTTGTAGCTCGCATAAGTCCTCACTTTCAAGAGCCTTCTTTGTGCCTGAAAGGACCCCACCGTGACAAGTTTTCATAGAGGGCCTGGTATAATTGAAAACGCATTGAGGATTTAACCTAGAAAGTGTGAAAAAAACTACCGCTGTGGTAAGACAGGATATGTTCGAAGCGCAGGAAAATTGGACTCGATTGCAAAAATTACTCTTTCAATTTGATGAGCCCACATCACGTCTTTATCACGTCAATATCGTCTCTAGTCTGCTTTTAATTTTATTAGTTGTTTTCGTTGTGGGTCGTAAGCAAAAGCGTCCCCTTGCTGCAACGATGCGCCAATGGATTTTTCGCAAACGTTATTGGTGGAATCATTCGACCAAGCAGGATTACTGGATCTATTTTTTAAGTGCTTTGTTTAAAAGTTTTCTTTTTGTTCCATTATTCGAAGGAAGTTTTCAAGTTTCCCAGGCCGTAATTCGTTTCTTAGTGCGTTTTAACGGCGGAGAACTTTTAAATCTTTCCGTCACGACGACGGCTTTACTTGCTTTTACATTTTTCACATTTGTGTGGGATGACTTTTTAAGATTTTTCCAGCACTGGGTGATGCATAAAGTTCCTGCCCTGTGGGAGTTCCATAAGCTGCATCATAGCGCGCGTGTTTTGACGCCGGTCACGTTGTATAGATCCCATCCGGTGGAGTCGATTCTGGCGATCCTTCGCAACAGCATTAGTCTTGGTGTGGCCCTAGGCGTGTTTATTTTCCTGTTCGGTTCTAGTTTTTCTCTGTGGACTTTGTTGGGGATTAACGGCTTCGGCTTTATTTTTAACTTGGTCGGTGCGAACCTTCGTCACAGTCATATTCCTCTGGGGTTTGGTCCCTTTGAAAGGTTCTTGATCAGTCCGATTCAGCATCAAATTCATCATTCCAAACAGGTGAAGCACTATGACAAAAATTTTGGCGTTAGTTTGGCTGTGTGGGACTGGCTGTTTGGTTCGTTGGTTTTTTCCAAAGAGGCCGGGAACCTTAAATTTGGCCTGAACGAACGCTTTAGAACTTCGCTATGGCAACACTACAAAGAGCCTTTTAGTAGTTTGTGGAAACGCTGTATCGCCCACTTCGGTACAAAAAAAGAGAGAGACGAAAAGTCTCTCTCATAATCTTGAAGAATTTCAAAAAACAAAACTAGAAGGTGTGCTTAATTCCCACCAATAGTGTGCGAGCCTTGCCGGGGCGAGCACCATACGGTTTCAAAGAAACCAAGTATTCACGTGCTAAGATATTGTCGACACGAGCGTATAAAGAGCCTTCTTTGTTATAGCTATACTTTGCACTCCAGTCGATCAAACCTTGAGCGGGGATTTCCGCACTGCCCTGAACAGACTCATTATACATTTTGCCAGTCCAGTTAAAGATAAATTCCTGAGAATATTTTTTATAGTTTGTGCCCACACTTAAACTGTATTGAACTTCCGGAACGTAAGGCAAGGGATCGCCTGACATGATATTTCCAGTACCCCACACCTCATTTTGTGACGTGAAGTTGTTTTTAAATTCAGCTTTTGTAAAGGTGGCATTTAAACCAATCGGAAAATGCACATTTTCATATTGAAAACCTTTTTGAGCACGGAACTCCAAACCTTTGATCTGGGCTTGGCCCCCATCAAACGATTGATCTAAGTTGTTCGTCGTACAGCCCGAAGAAAACGAACACGTGTCTTTGATGTTTTTATAGTCATTCAAGAACACGATACCTTCTAAGAAGAACTCGTTTTCAGGATCCGCAAAACGCAGACCTGTTTCGTAGTTGATACTTTCTTCGGGTTTGTTACTTTGCGTTTGCCCAGGGCCGACAATCGAGTATCCGCGATTTACCCCGGCAAACCACGAAGATCGCTCTGTGAATTGCCAAAAAATGCCCAGCCCCGGAACGAAAAGGCTTTCGGAATTTTCAGATACCGTGCCTGTCAGGTCGTTTTCAGATTTATAGCTGATCGTTTCATAACGACCGACCGTCGTCAGTTTTACATTAGGTCCGAAAAGAATTTCGTCACCCGCAGTTAAGGATACTGACTTCGTCGTATCGCGATTTAGATCTTTAGTCTCTGCCGCTTCGCCGGTGTAAACCAAGCGACCATTTGTCATCGAATAATAACGTTTGGTGTGGTTGCGGCGGATTTGATCTTCATGCAGGCGCAGACCAAGACTTAGTTGATGCAATGTCTCACCCAGTTCGTGACTTGAAAAAGAGCCAAATTGTAAGCCGCGACTGTAAAAGTTGCGATCGTTATTAAGAATCGCGATATCAGTGCCGTTTGTGCCTGAGGCGGCCGAATCTTCAGCACCTGTGATAATGTCGTGGTACAACCGGTCCTGCGCGCCCGAGGGGTTTAACAAGACGTTATTAATTTTGATAGTGCCATCACGAAAGCCATCAAAACGACGCCAGTCACGGTGAAACTTGTTGTTGTAACCAGTCACCCATGTGCCCCAGTTTTCATTCCACTGAGTTTTGTAAGTTAATTGATACTGTTCGTGTTGCCACTCCATTACATCCAATTCCGAGGCGTTATAGCGCCGGAAGGGGCTGTTATTGAAGTCATCAAAGGACAGGCCTAAGTAGGTCTCGTTAGATTTTTCCGTGGCATAGCCGACTTTCCATTCTAAAGACTGACGCAATTCCGTTGCGAATTGGTATTCACCCTTTAAAAGAAAATCGTTTTTGTCAAAACCCGTAGGTCCGCCGGAATCTAATTTTTTAAAACCATCAGATTGCATGTGGGTTGCTTCAAGCATGACCCCAAAACGGTTGCCAACAAAAGCCGTATTGCCACGATACTTTTGTGTGCCATGACTGCCACCAGCAACTTCTAATTCCGCGCGGTTGTTTTTAGGTAAACTGCGAGTCAAATAATTGATCGCACCACCGACAGAGTTCGGACCGTAAGGAACCGACGAAACACCTTTGAAAACTTCCAAAGATTCGATCTTGCTCATAAATGGAGTGTAATAAGCCGCTGGCGCGGAATAAGGTGCGGGACCGATTAAAATACCGTCTTCCAGAATCACAATTTTTTTACTGCGATCAGGATGAGTGCCGCGCAGGCCTATGTTGGGACGTAAACCAAAGCCGTCTTCTTCGCGGATGTACACGCCGGGCACTTGTTTTAAAACACGATTTACATCGGTTTGTTGCTGCTGTTCCAATTTTTCTTTCGAAACAAAGTGCGCAGAGCTTGGTTGTTGCAACTCTTCCTGAGAACTGCCGATGACTTTCACCGGACCAAGTTCAGACATTAAGTTTGCATTCTCAGAAACGTCTTCGGCCTGGGATGACAGGCCGAAGAAGGTAATAACAAGAAATGTTTTAACGAATGAATTCATGATTATTTGTAGTCAAGTTCCTTGATGATGCGGTTGGCAGCAGGAACTTGCTCGCCGATCACAGTCCAGCTTGTTGGGTCAAATTTAAAAGTGCCCCAGTCTTTAAT